>CAYGBH010000114.1:0-10680 GCA_964348055.1 uncultured Pirellulales bacterium | reverse complement strand
GTCCGGGTATTTGCCGGTCAGCAGCGATGCACGCGTGGGCGAGCAAACCGGACAGTTGGCGTAGAAGTTATCGAACCGCATACCCGCCGCAACGAGCTTGTCGATGTTCGGTGTCTTCATGTCCTTTGCGCCATAGCTCGACAGGTCGCCGTAGCCGAGGTCATCGACCATAATCAGAACAATGTTAGGTTTGCGAGCCGATGAGGACCCCGCTTCGTGAGAATCTGGCACTTGTTTGGCCGGAAGCCACTGAGGTGTTGCCAGTGCTGCTGCCCCCACACCTATAGCCTTTAGAAAGTCGCGTCGTGTGTTAGTGAGTGTCATATTTCTGTGCTCCTTTTTGAAGGGCGCTGGCTCCGTAGGAACTAAGCCATATCTTATTATAGTTTAGCCCCGATGTCAAATCACAAACGGCCTATAGATATTTGAGATTTGACATTTGCTGTTTGTTAATCATTTTTTTCTTCTGCTAAGATAGCTAACAGTCTGCTGACAGTTTGGTCTGAAAGCTCCGGGGCGATCTGCGATTTCTGATTTGCCATTTGCGACTTGGGATTTGCGTCAGCACCGGCGTTACCGCAGGTGCGAGCGATTTGAGGCATGGAGATAATATCCAAGCAGGCCTTGCGGGCGGTCTCTTCTTTGTCCGAGTCAGTAAGCTGCACAAGTTTGGCTGCCGCCAGTGGGGCATACCGTGCAATCAAGGCAGCGCTTTGACGATGGGCTGCCGCGATACGCCGGTCGAACTGCTCGGTGAATAAGGAGTCGGTGAGCCATTTGTTGTAGACGCTTCTGCTTACATTGTGCTTGTCCAGTACCGCCTGTTCGTCCACAATCGAAAAGTCGCTGAATAAATCCTCTATTACAGCAAGCTGTCTTTGGGTCAATTGTTTTCTTTTAGCCATTGTTCGGTTATCTCCGAATTGCCGGAGACCGGAAGCCATCCAGGTCCGGCTCTGACAAACTCGCCAGATTATTGTTTTACCGGCAGCTTGATTCCTGCATAAGGAAGTATTGAGCTATATGTGTAAGAGCCGCAGCATTTTTTTTTGCTTTTGTTTTTTCGTTTTTCCCGGCACATCGAGATCGTGCAAGTGACAATGCGTTCTCTACAAGTTGTTGCTGCTTAGGGTTTACGAAGAATACCAACGGATTCAAAAAGACCGTCGCTCGGTTCTCATCGCCCGGGCCCTGAGCGACGAGCGACGAGCGACCAGAGGCGAGCGAGGCGAGGCGTTCAATCTGCTTTACAGTTTGTGGCAGAAGTTTTGCAAGATTACCCGCTTCGGTTCGAATATTAAGCCGTTTGAGTAATGCGAGTTTCTTCTCGAGGACATCCGAACCGCCAAGACGGTTGAGCGTGGCAAGTAGAATGTCGGCCTGCTCATCGTCGATGTCCCATACTATTGTGTCAGCGGTTTTGCAGCCAAGCTTTTTCAAAGCTTGCCAGCGATGATGGCCGTTGATTATCTGAAAAAAACCCGCACCCAAATCCGCGCTGGCCTCGACAGGCCGGCCGTCCGGCAGGAGATATGTCCCTGTGCCGGCCGATTTTGGTGCGGGGCGAACCACCAACGGCTCATATCGGCCGGTCTGCTCTATGTTGCGAACTAGCTTCGCAAAGTTGGTCTTGCTCATCCGATTGGGGTTGCCCGGATGGGCAATGAGTCTGTCAATCGCTATCCTCGATACTCGATTCTCGATTTTCGTTTCTCGCATCCTCTATTCTCCTTTCTTGATGCTCGATTCCCGACCGGCGTACGAGCATCGAGTATCCAGTATCGAGTATCGAGGATTGAACCAGATGTAGTAGAGCGGCCGGAAGGTGAGCTTACTCAGTATGTATCTTGTTCGCTCCAGGCCGGGTTGGCTGTTGCGGCGCTTGCCGTAGCTCTGCAGAAAACGCCTGATTTCGAGTTCAATAAATTTGGCTTTGGGAGCCGGGAGCTGATTGAGTTTTCGCTGCACTCTTTGTGGGTGTATGAGTTCTCGCTGTTCTATACCGACTATACTGAGTGCCTCAATAAGCTGAATGCATCGGACAGGCATGTTTGCTGTGTAGGCCTTCATCCCCGCCTTTTCAAAGAAAGGATTGACCAATCCCATCACCGCCATCGCCTCGATGACCGGGACATTCATTTCGGGCATAGTCTGGCGCACTAATCGGCTCGCTAACCCCAGCCCACGGAACCTCGGCTCGATAATGACTCTGCTGATACAGCGAATGTTCTTGTTGAAAAGCGCCAACTGTGTACTCTTGTCGAAGCCGGCAAAGAAGTTATTCGTAGCGACGTTGCGAAGCTCCAGTGATGGGCTCGGCATCGTATAAACGATAACACCGACAGTTTTTGTGTGTGACGCCCCTGCTAGTTCAGGGACAGGCTTCAAAGCAAAGATCGCTGCGGACGGCCCCGGCTGATTGTTAAGGTAGTGATAGTGTGCGAGTTGCTTGTAGTCATCGAGGCAGCCGCGGATAATTCGCAATTTTTTGCAAATAGAACAGTTTTGCATCCTTACCTCTTTGCCCGCTTATAGATAACCTCCGCAGGGCCGGATAGCTCCGTGACTACCAGAACATCCGGTGACAGGTCAAGCAGAATATCATCATGACTTGCCGCCAGGATAAATGTTGTGCCGGTTCGTTTTGCAAACCTGTGTATGTTGTGCGAAATCACAACAGCACTAATGCGGTCTAATTCAGAGCAGAATTCATCAGCGAAGATAAATTTCTTTTCCGCTGCCAATGCCATTGCCAAACGGAAGCGGTATTTTTGGCCATCACTAAGTTTCTGAGGCTGGTTGAGAATACAGAAACAATCGTTTAGCCCGGCGATGCTAAGTATTCTAAGGCTGGTCAGTAAATCGCTATCAATACAGTCGATTAGAGTTTTGTTACTCGGCAGTTTTATCCGAGCGAGATTCGCTCTCTCTGAGGCTGGAATGGATTTTTCCAATTCTGTTAGTAGTATGGTCTTGCCGGCTCCCGATGGGCCTGTGATATAAACAATGTCACCATCATTGATTTCCAATCGGCAGTTGTGGTTGACGCACCTTTCAGTGAGTCTGTCCGCTGTCAGGCCAAACATCCTGCATACTTTTGCGACTTTATCTGTGATTGTTCCCTGCCATCTAAGACTTTTTGAAAGGCTATATATCGGCATAGTATCCTGCCTCGTGGTTTGCGTCTCGTCTTTATTTGCACATCCGCTATTGGCTATCTTTTAGGATGCCTTGGATTATTTTCAGGGTTTGGTGAACTCGATAATAGGTCGAATGTCGTTTTGCAGCGATTCTTTTTATCGATAGACCTCTCAGGAAGTAATCCTTTGCGATGGCCATCTGGCGTCCGGTAAATTTGTTACGGTTTCGCAGGCAGATTATGTACTCGCTGTTTATGAGCCGTTCTGTTAGTTTGTGTATTCTTCGAGCGATACTTGTCTCACTGACGCCAGCCAGGCGAGCCATCTGCCGAAAGCTGTTGCCGTTCTCCAGATACATTGTCATTAGGACCTTGTCTCTTCCGTTAAGCATGTCCAGCCTGCTACGGAGCAAATCAACCCGGTCGCGATACCGGTTTTTGGCTTCCAGGGTTCTTTCTGGGATATTTGGGTGAATTGCTTTCATCGCTAACCATCGGCCTTAAATTACGACCTGGCGTACGGGTCCTCTATCACAATTTAAGCCTTAGCAAAGGCTATTCAAGCTCAACCTGATGTTGACTCTATTTCCAGGGCCTTGTTTGTTGTTCACTTACTTAACATATGTGTATTTTAACATATTTATAAACTTTGTCAAGTATTTTGTTTTATTTTATACAAATATTTTTATAAATTTAGTGAACACGAAAAGTGTTGATAGTGCAATAAGATCATTCAAAAAATTCTTGGGTATGAAGCCGATCTAATGCCGTAATTGCTGAAATATACGCATGTTAACGCACATTTGGTAAAATAGGTAAGAGTCAAATGGTTTTTTTTTAGTCTGGTTCCAGCTATTGGGAACAATACAAGACTCAAAATGAATTGTCACAGCCATCCCATTCCAGAGGAAAATAGTTACCATTCGTAGAAGTCTTTGAAATCATCACCAATACGCTGAAATCAGTTGATTATTCGCGATGGATGGCACAATCTAATGGAAATAGATGTATTATGAAAAATATCGGTTGACATTTCAAAATCCTGAAGGCATACTTTGTTGGATATCCGGCGACAGTCGTCCGGTCTCGTTTTGACTGTTTCGAATAAGGAGGATAAAATGCAGAGCGCACTACCAAAAACCATTCTGAGTTTGGCAATCATTGCGATAATAGCAGGCTGTGGGCCCGGGGGGAATCTAACGGTCGTTGAAAAGCGGCAGGTCGTGATGGACATGGAAGAGGAAACCCTTGAAAGATTGTACAGAGAAGCCCCCGGGACCAAGGAGAAGATCAAGAAGGCTGCTGGCTATGGTACCTTCAGTAATGCCAACGTTAATCTGATATTCGCGAGTGCTGGAGGTGGTTATGGCGTGGTTGTTGATAATGTAACCAAGAAACGCACCTATATGAGGATGGCATTAGGTGGCATCGGCCTTGGATTGGGTGTAAAGGATTATCGTGTCGTTATGATCTTCAAGGACAGGACCACGCTCGATAAGTTTGTGGAGAGCGGCTGGGATTTTGGCGCTCACGCAGATGCTGCTGCCAAAGCCGGTGAAACGGGAGGCGAGTTGAGCGGAGAGGGAGATATCAGGTCCGGGATCGAGGTATTTTCAATGACAGAATCCGGTCTAGCTTTGCAGGCAACTGTGGCTGGTACCAAATACTGGAAAGACGACACACTCAACTGACGAATGTTTTCTGACGGTGCCTTAGGAGCTATTTAAACGGCGAATTCGTCTTGAGGGGTATCATATTAGGTCTATTTTTCAGGAATCGCGTAAATCTGCCGAGAACGTCCATCGGCTTTCAATTTTAGACTTTTGAAAAGCGAATATTTGCTAACATTCCACCTTTTTAAGTGGTGACGTTCTCACGCTAAGCCCCCTTATTAGAAATATCCTCTGCGTTGACAAAAATCTCGCTTTCGTCTGCGCCTTTCTGTTCATTGCTGAATCTAGCTTGGACATCGCCTGACCTCGGACTATACAAAAAATCCCGGTACATAAAATTTGTGTTAGAGCTTGAATTACGATATTTTTCTGCGATGATAAGGGTCTGTGAGCAATTGTATTGGGTGGTGTTACAAATAAAGGTGCAGAAATGAGCGGTATAGGTGATAAATTTCAGTAGGAAACAAAGTATGGGCCAAATAATACGCCCCCAATGAATCGGGATTGACTTTTTGTCTATGAAAATTAGCTGAAGCATTGTCCAAAAAAGTTTTGCTTTTGTTAGTCAACTGGTTATACTGAATTTGCGACCTCGGTGAGCCGGGGTTCCGAGGCCTGCTCCTGATGGAAGGCGCAGGTCCAGGGGTCAAGAATGTCAGGAAGGATTCCGAAGGTAGTAGTAATTGGCGGCACCTATGTTGATATGGCGATAAGGTGCGGCCAAATCCCATCTCCGGGACAGAGCGTTACTGGTTCTGCTCTTTCATACACAGCCACCGGCCCGGGGCCGAATCAGGCTGTTGAAGTAGCCTTGTGCGGCTGTGAAGTGCACCTTATCAGCAAGGTCGGCGGGGATCCGTTTGCCCAAATGGCTAAGGTGAGTATTGCCGATTTCAATGTCAATACTGACTTTGTTTATACAGCTGAGGCTAAAAATACCGGCGTGATTGTAACACTGGTTAATGCCGCGGGTGGGAATGCCGCCTGTTACTACACCGGCGCCAACATCGCTTTGAGGCCACGGGACATCGATGCTGCCGAACAGATTATTTCTGAGGCTGATGTTTGTTTGATTCATGGTCGATTGCCACAGGAAGCAATTATAAGGGCCGTTCGTTGTGCGAAGGTGCATGGCACAAAGGTCATTCTCAACCCTGCAAAGCCGGTAGAGTCCCGGCCAGCCGGGAGCCGACAAAGTAGTGATCTGCCTATCGAGTATTTTTCAGTCGATATTCTGATCCCGAATCTTTACGAAGCCGCCGATATTACCAAGGCTCCCGCCCGTCTTGGCTCGGCCAGGCTGAGACAGGCAAAGCGTGGTCCCGACCGTTCGGCAGCCAATATTCGCACTGCCAAGCTCATCGGTTCTGATTTGGTAGCTCGCGGCGTTAGCTATGCTGTCATAACGATGGGCAAGCGCGGCTGTATGGTCATCGACAGAAGTAGTGCCGACCATATCCCGGCTTTTGAGGTGGAGCTTGTCGACCAGACAGGCCGAGGTGATGCTTTTGCGGGGGCGCTGGCTGCCTATTGTGCTGTAGAGGACGACGTAAGAGAGGCAGCTAAATTTGCTTCAGCGGCAGGAGCTTTGGCCTGCACAAAGTTCGGATCGATTGAGGCACTGCCCACGAAGGCTGATATTATCGAACTTTTGCAGAAAGAAGATACTGAGTAACAACCACTTCATACTCGACACTTTATTCTCATGAAGGCAACACTCCGGCGCGCCTGCATGATATTGGTGTAAAAAACTTTCTGCAAAAGCCTCACACCTATTGAGCAACTCCCTAACCGACTTAGGCTCACGTCCAATAGATACGAGGTAAAACAGCGCGATTTCTAGGAGGGTGCCCTCCCGCTGGCGGCGAGTACGATCATGGTCAGACTTCAGCGAGCTTAGTTGAGCCAAGCTGCTGGCTGACATCATTTCAATCAAATACGCAGGTATCTAAGAAAAAAAATAAGAATTTTCAATTTTTTTTAAGTCATTTGAGCATAAGCACTTCAGGCAATTAGGCTCCTGAAAAACCCCTCAATTTTCGACTCAAATGTGCAGGTAGCTCTAATTATGGCAGCAGTGATTGGCAATTGGTCGGTTAGCCAATTGATGACTGGAAAATGGAGAACTAAGTATGGGATTTGAACTTGATATCTTTCAGGATGAGCAACTTGAGGCTGATTACATTGAGTGGCTCACCGATGTGCGGTCGGTTGATGTTCAAATGCACTTTGGGAAGCTGTGGGAATATTACACAAACCCGATACTGGAAACGCTCGTGACCCGTGGTGGTGAGTACCAATTAGGACGTTGCTACGTGCAGGCGCAGGAATATGGACTGCCTGTGAGAATAACAGGACTTGTGCATTCGGCTAATGGAGGCGTCTTCAGCGCAAGGGCTGTTAAAGATGTGCAGCGAAAAGAAGTAGTAATCGAGAACGATATCGCGTGGCGAATAAATGCAGCGGTAGATTTTTTGTTTGGCAAGCCAATTAGTTTTGTTTCCAGATCGCCGGATGGCCAAAAACGTGTAGAAATTGAATCGATATTAAAGGCAGTGTTTGCGGCCAACGGCGCTATCGGATTTTTCCAAGATATGGCAGTGCTCGGAAGTGTTTACGGTTTTGTCGATTGTTTTGTCAGGCCTGGCGATGAGATTATCGAACACATTTCCTCATCCTCCCAAACCCTCTCACTTGAAGATGTGCTGCAATTAGCACAAACAATCGTCCTGGAACTGATTGAAGCACCGAGAGCACTGCCTGTTTTGGAAGAAAACGACTACAAGAAGATCAGATATTACGTGCAGCACTTCTATCAGAAGAAAAACACCTTAGGCAAGAAAAGCTCTTTTTTTGCAAGACTTCTGTCGCCGAGTAAGCGAAGCAGCGATAGTCGAGAAGTGGTTGCTGTGACGGAGATTACTTCTGCCGTCGCCTGGCAGAGATATGAAAACGGACAGCTCGTTGCAGAAGGCGATCTGCCGTGGGGCTTTCTGCCGGTGGTGCATATCCAGAACATCGCTCAGCCATATTACTACGAGGGACTAAGTGATGTCGAGCCGTTGGTATCGCTACAGGACGAACTAAATACCAGGTTGAGTGACAGGGCAAGCAGAATTACGTTCCAGTCGTTTAAGATGTATTTAGGCAAAGGGATAGAGGGTTTTGAGGACAAGCCCATCTCGCCCGGCAGGATGTGGTACACCGAAAATCCAGAGGCGACTATCGAAGAGTTCGGCGGAGATGCTGCGACGCCAAGCGAGGGTCAGCACATCGCTGAAATCAGAGAAGCACTGGACAAAGCCAGTGGAGTGACACCAGTAGTGGCCGGGGTTTTGAAGGATAAACTCGGCAACCTTACAAGTGCGGTGGCACTTAGATTGACGCTTATGGGGATGCTCTCAAAGAACGAGCGAAAGAGATTCACCTACGGCGAAGGGCTTAAACAAATATGCAAGATGGTTCTATGGATACTCGATACGGCGAATATCTATAAGAATTGCGGGGCGGATAGAGAGGTCGATATCGTTTTTCCCAGTCCGCTGCCGGAAAATGTGATGGAAAAACTAAAAGAGGCCCAAATCAAAAAAGAATTGGGCGTTCCGACTGAGCAGGTGCTCAGGGAATTAGGATATGAGAGTTCATAGTTTGTAGTTCATTGTTCGTTGTTTGTAGTCTATGAACTACGAACTCATAACTATGAACAAAGAAAGGGGTTTTATGGGTCCGATTGAGACACAAGAAGTTTTGTCAGAAGACATAACGGGAGCGAGCGATAGTGACAACATGAAACTTGTCCCGGTAGCCGAGTCAATCCGTTATCGGAAGAGGGCACAGAGTGCCGAGAAAAAGGTCGAGGCTTTGACTGAGCAGTTGGCAGAGGCAAAATCGCAAGCAACAAAGATATCTGAGCAGTTGAACAACATCCAGACCGAACAAAAGCTGACTCGCAAATTGGCTGCTGCAGGTGCTGTTGATTTGGAAACGGCTATGTTGATTGCCAAAGCCAGGGTGGAAGGCCAGACCGAAGCGGATGTGGACAGCGTGATTGAGCAGTTGAAAAAAGAAAAGCAATATCTGTTCTCTGATGGCAACAGAGCTGCGACTGTCAAAAAGACCGCAGGAGTGAGGGAGCGAATACAGAACAGCCAGACAATGCTCGAAAGAGCGGCTAAGAAGGCAGCAACGACGGGTAATCGAACAGATTTGCAAGAGTATCTGAAACTGCGAAGAAATTTTATCTGAGTTCATAGTTCGTAGTTCATAGACTAAGAACGGCGAACGGATAACTACTAACTAAAAAAGGAGAATCAAAAGATGGCTTTTACAGGAAAAGCAACTTATTCAGCGGGTACGACTCTTCCAGAATTGGCTGAGGATGTATCAGATTTGATCGGGATAATTTCGCCTTATGAGACGCCGTTGTTGGATGCTTTGGGTGATCCGATGAGAGAGGCAATGAGTACGCATCATGAATGGCTTGAAGACGCACTTTTGCCTAATAAGGATGCTATCAACGACAGTACTTTTACTGATCCGGCTGCCGACACTGATTTTGTGGTCGATAATGGCAGCAGGTTCCGCGTGGGTGACCAGATTCAGGTAGAGGGTAGCGAGGAACTGATGCTTGTAACCGGTATCAACAGCGATACGCTGACGGTAGTTCGCGGTTATGCGGGCACTACAGCAGAAGACTTGGCAGATAATCAGATAATCAACATTCTCGGAAACGCGGCTCTTGAGGGGGCGGATAAGCCCAGTGCAAGATTTACCAATCGTAGCAGGTGCAGCAACTATACGCAGATATTTACCGCTACGCTGGAAGTTAGCGGGACGGATATGGCTGCCAGCCAGCTGGGTTTGGCTGACGAGATGGATTATCAGAAGCAGGAACGGCTGCGGGAGCTGCTTCGCGACTTGGAAAATACGGTTATCAACGGCGGCCAGCCGACGAGTAATCCGGAAGGCAGCGGCTCCGTACGAAGATCGATGAAGGGCATTATTCAGCACCTTTCGATGAATGTTTTTCATACCGGCGATACCGGTTTCCCGGCAGGTAGTGACCTTGACGAAGCCAAGATTAATTATGTACTTCGAAAGATTTGGGAAACCAGCAGCGGTAATGTTGACCTGATTGTGGTCGGGGGTTTTCAGAAGCGAAAGATAAATGCTTTTTCTGCAGACAGCCGAACCTATGGAGCCAAAGATACCACTTTCACCGATATGATCAGTATTTACGAAAGTGATTTCGGCGTTTGCAGAATTGTTACCACGCGATGGATGCCACAGGATGCAGCACTGTTGTTAGATACATCTCGTATTAACGTGTTGCCATTAGCGGGACGGAGCTTCCATTTCAAGCCGTTGGCAAGTGGCGGTGATTATGAGTGCGGTGAGCTGATTGGCGAATATACCTTGGAGCTTAAGAACGAGGCGGCACATGGTCTTATTCGAGATCTAAGTACCAGCTAAATTGTGAGACTATGGCAGACGTAATCCCGGTAAATCGGGACGTCTCGGCTGGGGCGCCCAAAGGGATAACAGCTCTTTGGGCGCCCGACGAGCCCTGTTATACGAGAAGGGAGCTAAAAGAAATGGTTAGTTTCTCAAATGATGCGGACATTTTGAAATACGAGCCGGTGTTGTTCGGAGAATTGCATTTGCCATCGCAGGTATTGGCCGCAGGGACGGGTGGAGAACTTAGTGGGACGACATTTACCGCAAGTGAGGCTGATTTTGTAAGTGCACAGGTTTCGGCAGGTGGGGTTATACACGTGCAGTCTGCAGATGGGGCACTGGATGGGGCGTATGAGATAGTGTCCGTGGATTCGGCAACGCAGCTCAGTGTTTCCGTAGTCAGGTCGGATT
>CAYGBH010000113.1:2042-10901 GCA_964348055.1 uncultured Pirellulales bacterium | reverse complement strand
GCTTGGCAAGATTCTCCTGCGGTTAGGATTATTTTAGCCCAGCGCCAAAATTGGTACTGGGCTCTGACTCTGGTGGAGATGGTTATAGCTATAGCCATCATAACTATTATCTTCGCAATCATATTGCCACAATTCATAACGATTCAGAATAGTTGGGACTCCAAAGCCGGCGCCGCTGAGACATTGCAGAACGGCAGGATCCTGATAGACCACATAAACCGTAATCTCTCAAAGGCAACTCGGATAACTGCGGTGAGCAGTTCATCTGAAACTAACGGCTACATAGAATTTATCGACAATGATGCGAACAACTTGAGATATGACGTTAATAGTACAACCAGCTACATTCAATTTGGCCTCATCGGAGACTTATCCGACCTGGCCGGGCCGGTCAGTAAGCTGCAGTTCACCTGCTACGGTGCTGTTGACCTAAGCACACCAATAACAGACGTCAATGCTATTCGTAAAGTAAAGGTCGAAACGACGCTGATAAATCCTGCCAGCCTCGACCAGGACATGACGTTTACCACGCAGGCTTATATTCGCACAAATGCCCTGCCGTCTGTCAGTGGGAGCATTTCCAAATTGTCAGAGCCCTGGCTGGTGTTTATGCCCTC
This sequence comes from uncultured Pirellulales bacterium, assembly GCA_964348055.1. Taxonomy (GTDB): domain Bacteria; phylum Planctomycetota; class Phycisphaerae; order Sedimentisphaerales; family Anaerobacaceae; genus JAUXAL01. The sequence goes on along the minus strand of CAYGBH010000113.1, from coordinate 10,284 downwards.
AATCGGGCTGGAACCGGCCTTGGCACACATGAGTGGGACAAAATATCTTTGCGCTTACCGTAGCAACCATGATGACGGCTGGGCTCGTATTCTTACGGTCAATCCCACGGATTGGAGTGTCAGCGCAGGCAGCCTTTTAGAATACGATACAAAGCAGGGAATAACGCCCGCGTTGGCAAAAATAGACGACACCCATGTCCTTTGCGCATATCAGGGTGACAGGGGCGATGGTTGGTCGCATGTACTTTATGAAACTACTCCCGGGGAGCTTGCGGAGGGGCCCCCTAAGGAGTTCGAAACCGCAGATTGTATTTATCCGGCGTTGTGTCAGATAGATACCTTGCATTATCTGTGTGCGTACGCCCAGGAATCGAGTATGTTGGTCCGGGCGGTTGTCCTGACTCTCGACGTCGGCGCCACCTGGGCTGTCAACAGGGGGCCGATTATAGAATTTGCTAGTGATACTTATGCCAAACCTGGTTTGGCCAGGATAGACGACACCCACTATCTTTGTACTTACACGGGCCCCGGCGCCGGATTTTACGGGCGGGCAGTTGTCCTGACCGTCAATACGGCTGATTGGACCATCACCAGCGAGACAACGTGCGACTTTCTTACTGAGTTGGTAAGGGAACCCACCTTGGCCAGAATTGATGAGCAGCACTATCTTTGCGCTTACCGGGACTTCAATTTTGCGAGCTATGCGATTGTCCTCACCGTTAACACAAGCACTTGGACCGTTAGCAAAGAGCCGGCTTCCTCCCTATTCCTCGAAGCCCAGACCAAGGGCCAACACGCACTGTGTCGGATAGACAATACCAATTTCCTTTGTGCTTATTCCGGTACAAATTACATGGGGCAGGCGGTGGTTTTGACCGTCGATACCGGCAGTTGGAGTCTTAGCAAGAAGCCGACTTTCGAGTTTGACTCGGTCAAGTGCCTCAGCCCAGCGCTTTGTCAGATAGATGCCTCACATTTTCTCTGTGCGTATGCTGGCCTGGATGACGTTGGCTACACAGGGGTGTTGGAGATAGTGACGCCCATTCTACCATAGGAAGCAAAGACAGATATGAAAGATAAGTTTAGACATAATGATTTGGTTTTATTAGTTATTTCCAGCGGGGATTTCTAAAGGGAGTAAACTTATAGGACCTTTTCGCTGGCCAAGAAATTTTTTATTCTGGTAAGCGCCAATTCCCGATAAAGACAGGCCAACATTGCAAAATAGACCTATTAATTATGTTTTTTATAATTTTCGTTTTCACCGGCCGATAATTCAAAACTCAAAAAAATATCCCCTTATTTTATGCCGAAAATACCGTCAGGAGCGGCACATGTGCCTGCGGTACCCCCGTGCTTTCAGGCGAAAGCAAGAATGGGGGGTGCAGGCAGGCGCTACGCGCTAAAATAAAAATCAAAAAGATTAGCCCCGAAGGAGGCAGGGAAATCGATTATCGATTGTTATGCGGTACCGAAACAATAGAACTCGTCCAGTACCAATTTTCAGAGCTTGGCAAGATTCTCCTGCGGTTAGGATTATTTTAGCCCGGTGCCAGAAATTGGTGCCGGGTCTAACTCTGGTGGAGATGGTCATAGCTATGGCTATAATAGCCATCGTCTTTACGGCCATATTGCCGCAGTTTAGAGCCATACAAAAAAGCTGGGATTCAAAACAAAATTCTGCCGAGATACTACAGAACGGCAGGGTCCTCATCGACCACTTAAACCGCAATCTCTCAAAGGCCGTCAAGATAACCGCTGTAAGCGACTCATCCCAAATCAATGGCTATATAGAATTCCAGGACAACGATGTGAACAATGTTAGATATGACGTTAATAGTACCAGCGACTACGTCGAGTTCGGGCCCATCGGAAGCCTCTCGGACCTGGCCGGACCGGTCAGTAAGTTCCAGTTCACCTGCTACGACGGCAATGATTTCGATACAGCGATAACAGATGTAAATTTCATCCGCTTTGTAAAAGTGCAAACCACTCTGACCAATCCGGCTGCAATAGGTCGGAACAGAATCTTCACCACCACAATGTATCTCCGCGCCAGACCAAATTCCGGGGATGCAGCGATCGTCGCCTGGTGGAAACTCGATGAGACCTCTGGCTTAATCGCGGCAGACAGCTCCGGCAACGGCAACGACGGTACCTTGACCAATATGTTCGGCGACGAATGGACAACCGGCCAGGTCGATGGTGCCCTGGAATTTGATGGAGCTGATGATAATATTGATTGTGGCAATGACGATAGCCTAAACATCACGGATGAAATCACACTGTCAGCCTGGATTAATATGGTACAGCGTCCAGACAGGGATAATTGGTACACCATTACTTGGAAGGAAAACGCCTATTCTATGTATCTGTATGGCACAGACAGTACGGTAACAACTTTAGGTGCGGATTTCTGGCTTGACACCGGAAGAGCAGATATCTGGAGTGGACCGGACATAGACATTCCTCCAAATGATTGGGCACATGTAGCAGTAACATTTGATGGTACAGAATTTAAATTTTATGTAAATGGTGAACATGATTATACAGAAGATGAACCAGGCACCATAGAGATTAGTACAATTAATTTTTTGTTTAATGAAGCGGGTTCTATTTTTAAAGGCCTGATGGACGATGTCCGGGTCTACAACTACGCACTCAGTGGCGAGGAGATTGCCCAGTTGGCTGATGTGCTCACTTTCCAACAGTTCACGGAGGCCAAAGCCGGTACCGATACCACATCGATTACAATTTCAACGCCGGCTGACACAAATGAGAGCGATTTACTCATTGCGGCGGTCGTCACAGACGGTGACACCGATTTATCGCTCTCGCCGTTGTTAGGTGAGGGCTGGACAGAGATTAGCCTCAAAGACTACGGTAGCGAGGTCACGCTTGGCGCCTGGTGGAAGAACGCAGATGCCGCAGAGTCACCAAGTCATCAATTTACCTGGTCAGGAAACCAGCAGGCCTACGGCTGGATAATGCGCTTTACCGGCCACGACACAACCGACCCCATCAATAATTCCATGGCCGATGGAGAGAACAGCAGTAATCCCACAAGCCCCTCGGTGACTACCACCGCTGACGGTTGTCTCATCCTGCGTCTGGGTGGTTTTGATGATGGCGATATCACGGTGGATGACCCCGGGCTCTCCGGCCACACGGTGATTACAATGGACAGCAGCAGCGCTATAGGAGCGACATTCGAGGAGTTTACTGAGAAAAAAGAGGCGGCCGGTGGCACATCGCTTACCATTGTCACGCCTGCCGGCACCGGTGAAGGCGACCTGCTCATTGCGGCGGTCGCCACGGAGGCGGACACCTCCAGCTCGCTGGCGCCGCCGGGGGGCGAGGGGTGGAATGAGATCAACATTGGCCAACAGGGCGGTAGAGTAACACTGGGCGTCTGGTGGAAGCTTGCCGACGCCTCGGAATCACCCAGCCACCAGTTCACCTGGGGCGTGAGCAAGCAGGCCTACGGCTGGATAATGCGCTTTACGGGCCACGATACCAGCTCTACCATCGATGACACGGCGGTCGGCGGCGGCCAGTCCGGAACACCCGTGAGCCCCGCTGTAACCACGACGGTCGCCAATGCAACGATCCTGCGGATAGGGGGCTTTAAAGACGACGGCATCACAGTGGATGCTCCCGGTCTAAGCGGGCACATCGCCATCACCATGGACTACAGCATAAGCGGCGGCAAGTGCTCCGGCGGAGCAGGATACGTAACGCAGGCAGCCATTGGCTCAAGCGGCACCTCCAACTTCTCGCTCACAGCATCGAAGGAGTACCGGGCCGTCACAATCGCGATAGTACCGGCTCCTGTAACCGGTGGCGTTATGGTCTCCGGCGGCGCCGGATATGTGAAACAAGCCACCAGCGGCATCAGCGGTACCAGTTCCTTCTCGCTGACCGCATCGCAGGAATCCCGCGTCGTAACACTTGCCATAACGCCGAATTCTGACGGCGGAGGAGGCGGAGGACTACTCCCGTAGACTATGAAAGCAAAGTTAATACATAACGGTTCGGTTTTGCTCGTCACGATATTCATCGTGGCGCTGTTTTCAGCGGTGGTCATAGGCATGCTCCAGATAAATACGGAAGAAATACAAATTATGCGAAATCAAATCTACGCTGCACAGGCCCTGGCAATTGCCGAAGCCGGCCTTAATGATGCTTTCAGCGAACTCCGCGCTGATTCGAGCTGGAACAGCGGCTTTACCAATAAGGTCTTTGACGGCGGCTCATACACCGTGACGGTCTCAGGCTCATTGCCCAATCTGACAGTCGAATCGACAGGAACTTCGCAACAGAGCTTCATGGCAAGAGTTGAAGCTGACATAACAGTTGGAAGCAGCAGTCCCTACATAATAAGAATCGATAATTTGAGGATAAACGAGTAATGCTCAGCTCTAAGACTGCATTGGGTGTTGATATTTCGAACGGCCGGATAAGTCTGGCATTGCTCAGGCAAAACGCCAACGGTATCAAATTACTCAAAGCTGCCAGCAGTCCTGTGCCCGATGGAGCAATAAAGGATGGCAACATTGAAGACCCTTTAATCCTTGCTCAAGCGATTAAGGCATTGAGAACCCGCAATAAAATAAGCGGAATAAATCGCACTGGCGTATCGTTACTATCAAAACCTGTAATTTTGCAGATTTTAGATGTGCCCAAAGGAGCTCCGGCAAATATAGGGCATTCGGTTCAAAATGAAGTCAAGAGCTGTGTTGCCCTATCAGGCAAAGAAATCGCCTTCGACTTCTGCCGAATTAAGTCGGGACAAGGACAACGCAGCCGTGTCCTGGCAGTTGCTACTGATAGCCAAAAGGTAGCTCAGCTTTCCGAAGCTTGCAGTCGAGCAGGTCTTAACGCCGAGGTGATTGAACCACCGCTGCTCGCCTATGCTCGGGCACTTTATGCCAAAAAGATAGAAGGGAAATTTGATTGTGATGTGCTTGTTGCTATATTGCGGGACGGTGTCTTAAGCCTGTGCGTATTTAAAAAACAGACCTTGGATTTTATTGGGACGAGGAATATTAGTGGAGAAAAAGCAGAGCCGGATGAGCTCTGTCGGTGGCTTGCTGAAGAAATAAACGCAATTATCCGATTTTATGATACTGAGACTGCGGACAGTTCCGGAAAGTGGGAAGTCACAGTGGTTTCGGAATCGACGCTATTGCCTGATGACGCTGAGCAATCTCTAAAGGATAAAATCACAAGTGCGAGCCTGCAGGTCAGAACTGATGAAACCGCCTATCAAGACACACTCGTTGCCGAAGACAGCAGACTTGAAAAACCTTCAGCGATTGCGATTGGTCTGGCTATGAGGCTTTTGAATATTAATGGCGATAGCTTAAAAATAAACCTGCTTCCTCCAGAATCTGCTGATGTCAAGTCTTTCAAAAGACATCTTCTTATAACAACCAATATTATCGCAGCGATCCTATTGCTTATGATATTGGCCGCGTCTGGATTAAGCCGGATGGCTAACAAAGTGAACAAGAGCATAGCCCATAAAAAACAGACACAGCTGTCACAGGAGACGCATAATTTGCTTGTAGAACAGAAGTTATTAGAAAAACAGATCAGGCAATTATCGGATAGACCGGCCCGGTTAAATAGCATTTTAAGTTCCCGCTATGCTTTAGATTGGGCTCATATCCTCGAAGATGTCAGAAACCGGACGCCAAAAACCGTGCGTATAACCAACCTGTATAGCAATGAAAATACTCGGATGTACATGCAAGGTGAGGCATTATCATATGAGGTAGTTCATTTGTTTGTGAAGATGCTGAATGATTCGGACTATATAAGCTCAGCTTCTCTGGCTGAGACAGTAAAGGGAGAAAAAGCAGGTGGATTAGTCAGTTATACAATCAATTGTTCGCTAATCCGAGAAAAGAAAGACGGCTGATGTTAATCAATAATCTTGCTAAATTGAGTCATTCATCGAGAAATGCTGCTTCAATATCGCTGATTGTGATTGCAGCGTTAGGGATGTATAACTGGATAGCTGCTCCACACGCCACTTATCTGTTAGCAGCGCAGCAATATGGATTTGTTGTGGACGACATTGCAAAAGAAAACAAAGCTATCGACAACAAAGTCAAGATCAAGAAAAAGAAATTACAAGAATTGCAGGAACAGCTTGTTGAGCTTCAGAACACACTGTTTACACCTGATAAAGCAAGGGAGTTTTTCAGCGATTTACAGGTCATTTCCGAAGAAACAGGCTGTATAGTTTATTCACTCAACCTGATTAATAGCAAACCAAACACTAAAAGCGGACAACCGAAGCAAACTGCTGGTGTAGTCACTCAGAGTGCGGTGCTAAGCGTTGTAGGAGTATACAAGAACATAATCAACTTAATACAGAGACTACAAGCGCGTACGCAGAAAGTTTGGGTGGACTCAGTGAAAATGCGCATTCTGGACGGCACTTTGGACCGAGCCAGATGTGACATCACCATTACGATCTGCGCGATCGAGAACGAGGAGACCGCCTTATGAACAAACCAAAATTTGCAAAAAAAATCTCCGCATGCGTTATTTTAACCATCTTTGCATGGTATGGTCTTGCACACCCCCAGGTTGTGATAGGTGTACAGAGCAAAGCATCGGCGATCGGCCGTGAAAATCCATTTGCACAGATTCCCAGAGTTGTAAAACCCGCTCCAACGGCAGTTTTTCAATCTACAGAACTTGTGGAAGATTCGCCAGAACTGTTTGTTCAAACCATAATGCTTAAATTTCTTGATGCCGAAAGCCTCAAGAAGGCTATCGACAATATGTCCTCTGCATATGGAACTATAGCGACCAACAAGAAAAACAATTCAGTGATAGTCTGTGATACGAAGGAGCGCCTTGAAAAGATCTTATCTGAGATCAAAAAGGCTGACAAAACGCCACAGCAGATTATGGTAGAGGTAGTCATTCTTGATGTCCAGCTTGATGACGACACCGAAATAGGTATCAACTGGGACATCCTCTCAGATAAAGATTACGATATCGGATACAGACAAAACTTCACTACGCGGCTGGGTTCGACCATTTCGAGCGATGCCACTATCGGAAACGCCACAGCCTTTAATACCGTCGGTCTCGGCGGGGACTTTAGCGTTATAAGCGGTACTATCCGCAACGTTGTTCATTTGATACAGCAAAAAAGAAAGGTCGAGATTCTTGCCAGCCCCAGAGTGATGTTGGTAAGCGGAGAATCCGCCTCCATAGAAGCTGTGGAGGAACTACCATATACAGAGGTGCGTGACACCGCGGCAGGAGGTGCGGGTGCGCTTACGTCCACCGAGTTCAAATTGGTGGGTATTCATCTGAATGTAAGTGCAACCCTGACGGACAACAACGATATTTTTCTTACGGTTGACACTGAACAAAATGTCGCAGCCGGACAAAGCGATACGGAAGTGCCCATAGTTGATACGAGAAGAGCCAAAAGCTCGCTTCTCCTGGAAGACAGTCAGGTTGTTATTTTCGGCGGCCTAAGACGCCAGGAAAAGACCAAAGAAGTAGACCAAATTCCTATCTTAGGTGATTTGCCGATTGTCGGCATGCTATTCAAGAACACAAATACTATTGTTAAAAATTCAGAACTAATCGTGTTTCTCTCACCACACATCTACAAAGGTGAACCGATTCCCGAGGACGCAATGGAAAAGTTCAGGGAAATAAAGGACAGGCCTATGCTCTCATTAAAAAAGGTCAGAGACGCTAAAAAACAACTACTCCGGGAGAACATAAGGGCACTAAAATAAAAAAAGATGTTACTGACGAGTGGTTATCGGCTCAGGCCTGGTTAAAAAAGATTTTTAGCAGAAAAATCAAAAAAATCAGCATGATTCCTCAAAATTAGTTCGTAAAACTTCAAAAAAAAATTACAGTAAATCGAAGTTTTTCAATTAACACTCCTTAATTCAAAATCGCTTCCCTTGTGGGATAAGTATCACTTCAGCATTAAAATCAAGATAAAAGACTTGAAATTTTCTGACCAAATTGGTATATTATTGGACACAAACTCAGCGGCGTAGCTGAGCAGGTATAAATAAGAACTCCCAGCATAGGAGAAATTCCGCATCAGCTTCTTTCGCAGGATGAAGCAACGGCTAAAGTGTCAGGTTTCGGCTAACCAAACAAATCTTCTTGCGAAAGAAGGCACAGCGAGAGGAGAGCTAATCATGAAAAAGAAACATTTTTACCCAATTGTCATTCTTTTGTT
>CAYGBH010000113.1:0-1942 GCA_964348055.1 uncultured Pirellulales bacterium | reverse complement strand
TATTGAATCCCTTGTTCGAAGGGATGACTGAAGATGACCGTATTACTCTCGTTGGAGGTGGACATACAATAAGTGGAGTTGCTGGTACCGGAGTTGACCTTGGAGCCCAACCTGGCATTGGCCATAAGGGCAGTCTCTATGTCACCATCAAGAATCTAAATGTAACCGAATGCGACGCAGGAATTACCCTAAATCCTTCCGGCCGCTGCAACGTGATAAACAATACTATCTCGTATTGCCAGAAAGGGATCTTCATGTGGGATGCGGGCACCTGCACAATAGAAGGCAATACTGTCTCTTCCTGCGACTATGGAATCCACATCCAGGCTTTTAACGGAAGCTTTAACAACGAACTGAAAAATAACACCATCGAGGGCAATGACATCGGAGTCGAGATCGGTCAAGGAGCACATTCAAACACAATCTACAACAACAACTTTATCAACAACGGTCAGCAAGCCAAAGTGCACCAAACGGGCAATTCGTTTGACGACGGCGATCCTGCAACAGGTGGCAACGGCGGAAACTACTGGAGTAACTGGTGCCCCCCAGATCACCCTGATACCGACCCCCCCGATGGCATTGTGGATGAACCCTATGTTATAAAAATTCACTCTCCCGATGACATAACACAAGATAATTATCCCTGGACTTTTCCGGATGGTTGGTCACCTCCGGTTAACCAACCTCCCGTTGCCGATGCGGGGCCTGACCAGACCGTCGAGCAGGATAGTTCCGCTGGTGCAAGCGTCACTCTCGATGGTTCTGGTTCGAGTGATGATGGCCAGATACAGCCGTTGACATATACCTGGACATGGCCAGGTGGTAGCTCGGCAACGGGTGTCAATCCGACAGTAACACTTCCGCCAGGAACAACAATAGTCACCTTGACCGTCGACGATGGACAGTTCTCAGCTACAGACACCGTCGATATTACGGTTGAGGACACGACTCCGCCTGATATTACTTGTCCGGGAAACACTACGATTGTGAGTATAGGCGGGGTGCCAGTTGAAGACGAACAAATCCAGACGTTCCTGGCCAGCGCCTCGGCATACGATGATTGTGATCCCTTACCGGTGATTACCAACGACGCCCCGGCAGTCTTCACTGCCGGTGACACGATAGTAAACTTCACCGCTACGGATGTATCAGGCAACTCGTCGAGTTGCTCCTCGACCGTGACCGTGGTAGAACCAGCAGAAGTCATTGAACAAATCGTACTTGACATTGAGCTCATGAATGTTCCCGAAAAAGCAGAGAAGGAAATGGGCAAGGCCGTAAAAGAATTAAACAAGGCAATCGATGAATTCAATAATGACAGAATTGACAAGGCACTTAACAATATTGCAAAAGCGGTCAAACGTCTTATGAAGGCCGAGAAAAAAGGTGCGGATACACAGGATGTCATAGACGAACTCGTTGCGTTGGTGCAAGGGATTGCAGAGACAGCAATAGAAGATGCGATTGGGACGGTGGGACCTGACGACCTTCATGTTGTAAAGGCTCAGGAACATTACGACAAGGCACTTGGAAATTTAGCAGATGGAAAATACGATAAAGCTATCAAGGAGTTCAAAAACGCGTATAGGGAAGCGATGAAGGCCCTTGGGTAATAGGTGCCGGAACCACTTCCGCAGTTGCGGTGGAGGGGAGACGTTGGTAGAAAAATAATGGTTATTAAGACCCTTCTGTAATGTTGCACGTATATTGGAGAAGCGGCTGCGTTTTTCAGTTTCAGGTATCAGGGTGTTTTGAAAATACAAGATAAATTCCCCGGCGCACTTGCCATCGAGGTTGGTGACTATTTAGCTAAAAAAAGTTTCAAAATAACAAAAAAGACCTGGACTTTTGTCACCATCTTGGTATATTACAGGATGTTAGACTCAGCGGCGTAGCTGAGCAAACATAAATTGGAAATCCCATATTTATGGGAAATTCC
>CAYGBH010000112.1:0-10951 GCA_964348055.1 uncultured Pirellulales bacterium | reverse complement strand
GGCGAGACCGGCGGCGTGCTGGACCTGATCCTCTCACGTGTGGCTGACTTTATGGAGAAAGCCCAGAAACTCAAATCCCGAGTTAAAAGTGCGATGGTTTATCCAATTGTGGTTTTGACCGCAGCTTTTACTATTCTCTTGCTGTTGATGAAATATGTGATACCGCAATTTAAATCGGTGCTTGAGGAGATGGTGGAGGGTGATTTGAACCCCGTAACCACCACGGTGCTCGGCATAAGCAATTGGATTGCATACCACTATGGCTGGGTTATCCTGTTAGGAGTGCCGTTTGGAGCAATTTTTATAATTAGAATTGTAAAGCAGTTTCATATCGGCAGATATGTTGTGGATTCCGTCAAATTGAAGATGCCGGTTATGGGCCAGATTACCAGTAAAGTGTCGGTTACTCGGTGGACGAGAACGCTTGGAACATTGATTAGCGCCGGTGTGCCGATCTTGGACGCCCTTACTGTAACGCGCGAAACAGCGGGGAACGAAGTCTTTGCCAAGATGCTCTCCAATGTTCACGATTCCATCAGGCAGGGTGATACGTTTGCCGGCCCATTACGGCAGTCCAAAACCGTTGACTTAATTGTCTCCAATATGGTTGCCGTAGGTGAGGAAACCGGTGACCTGGACAAGATGCTTCTGAAAGTAGCCGACAACTTCGATGAGCAGGTTGACGTGCTGGTTGCCTCCTTAATGTCGATGCTTGAGCCGATTATGATTATTGTGCTCGGTCTTATCGTCATGACTATCGTCCTGGCAGTGTTTTTGCCAATGATACAGGTTATCACGAGCTTAAGCGCAGCAGGATAAAAACAAAACTAACAAACTAAACATTTAGCTGAATATTAAAGGAGAAAAAAATGAAGTCAATCGTCAAACAATCTAACAAAAAAGCGGCATTTACCATTATAGAGCTGTTGACCGTTATGAGTATTATTGTGATTCTCATAGGTCTTCTTGTTCCATCTTTGAATATGGCCAGACGGTACGCCAAAAGTCTGACACAAAAGAACCAGCTGCGCACTATCGGCATAGCAATAGAGTTTTTCAATAGCGAGTGGGATGGATATCCACCTTCCTCTGCGCTGGACGGAGAGGGTCAACCCTACTGTGGTACGCTGAAGCTTGCTGAAGCTATGCTGGGCAAGGATTTGATGGGCTTTCACCCTGATTCACTTTTCATCAGGGACGGAGTGGATGGTACTGGTAGGCAGCTATATGGTCCTGCCACCCTGGGAGCCAGAAAGCAGCTGTATCTCCAGCTTGAGAGTGCCAACGTCTACAAACTGAGAGATTTGTATGGCAGTAGTACTGAGCCCCTTCTTCCGGAAAATTTTGTCTTATGTGACGTATACACCCGCGAACTGCGAACTGGCATAAAGGCCGGTATGCCAATACTTTACTACAAGGCAGAGACGACGAATAACCTGCACGACCCTAACAACCTACCAACACCTTTGGACAACAACGGTAACATTTATAATCACTGGGATAATCAAGCCATAGTTGGTCTCGGCAGACCCTGGGAGGAAATAGGTAAAGCTACAAAGCACAGCCTTTCAGAACCTTACAGATTTTACAGAAATACGAGGAATTACAAGATTGTTGTGCCTGCCCGGCCTTTCAGGTCAGATACTTTTATACTGATGTCTGCGGGATATGATGGCGAGTACGGTACGGCTGATGACATATGCAATTTTGATTGGAGATACAGACAGTGACAGCCGTGGAAAGCTAATAAACCGAAGATAAAGGTATAAGTTCGGAGACTCTGCTTTTGAAAGCTCTCACCCCTTTGACAAGCTCAGGTCAGGCTCTGAGCGAATCGAAGGACTGCGGAAGATTAGGTGCATGTTAGTGAATATTTAAAGAAGAGGAGTTGTCGTGATGAAGAAAGTAGCAGTTATCGGAGTAGTAATGGTTATGCTGTTAGCCGGTAATCCGGCGCAAGCCGAGGTTTGCGAAATTGTAAACGGAAGTTTCGAAGACGATGACCAGATATATGATATCACGGCACAAGAGCCGAATGGCTGGGATGTCAATGTGCCAGCTAACAAATTCAGGGGATATGTATATAGAGATTGGCCGGCCGACGGCAACTATAATTTGACTGTTTATTCGCAGTGGTTTGAAACATTTGACGTTAACGATATGGCAACGGTATCTCAACAGGTATACCTGGCGGATGTTAATCAGATTATTTTTGACCTGAAGTTAGAGACATATAGTATGACTCCGTGGGACCCGAATAAGTGCACCGCAGTTCTGCTGATTGATGATGATGTGGTTTGGGAGTCGAGCAATGCAAGCTCAGATGTAAGGGGCGAGTACTTTGACCAGACCTGTATTATTGAGTCCAAGTATAGAAATGAAGACCTCCATAAATTGTCATTAGGTATGAGAATAAATGTGGCAGAGATGTTATGGGATCGTTACATTGCGCAGTGGGATTTCATCCAGTGCACTCTTTACTGTGGAGGGAGCGAGCTTTTAGCCGGGGATTTTAACTACGATTGCCGTGTTGATATGAACGACTTCAAATTGGTCGCAGATGTTTGGTTGGGCGAGGTGGGCCCGGATAGCAGATACAATTTATTCAAGAACGATGACGTAGGTACCCATGGTATTGTGAACTTTTTCGACTTTTCGGTTTTTGCCGATACTTGGATGGGCTACGAGCAAAACCCGTAACTGTTACCACTAACGGTAATAGATTTATGAAAGAGGATGACCGTGAGGCGCAAAAAAATAGGGTTTACGGCTATTGAGTTACTAACGGTTCTGGCGATAGTAGCACTGTTGGTTGGGCTGCTTCTCCCGGCTCTAAGTATGGTCCGCCGTGTCGCGAGGGAAACAAAGCAAAAAGCCCAGTTTTCCGCTATCGAGTTGGCTCTGACAGTCTTCAAAAACGACTATGGTGACTATCCTCCGTCTGATTGGCTATTACCGCCGGCGCCGCAAAGCGATTACTGTGGTGCACAAAAGCTCGCTGAGGCTCTTATGGGCTGGGATTTGTTGGGGTTCCATCCAAAATCAAATTTCAGGTCTAATGGGTACAATGACGATGGACTTTTTATATATGATGCCAATAATCCCATTTTTTTTGATCAGAGAAAGGATCCTTATTTGGAGATTGCGACCATCAGTGCTTTCAGATTAGGTAACATCTCAATTCGTAAACCCGGCTTGTTTTATAATACTGCGCCTTTGGCCCCGGATACTTTTGTCCTTTGCGACGTATTTGGCACAAAGAAAACAACGCTGGCCAACGGAAAGGCCGTCAAGGCGGGGGCGCCAATTCTTTATTATAAGGCAAACACTTCTGAGAAAACAATACGTGAAATTTACGATGCCTCCGACAATGATGCCCTTGTTCTGGTAAAGCAGCAGGCCGATCGCAGGGAGCATCCACTAAGCTGGCCGGCAAATCGTTACGGGTTTTTCTATGATTATATCAGAGATCCGAAGGTAGCAGCGAGACCTTGGCCTTACAGGCCTGATTCTTACTTATTGATTTCAGCGGGGGCGGATGGACTTTATGGGACAGGTGACGATATTCGTAATTTTGGAAATTAAGCCTCCCATCCACACCCGTTTGAGCAAGTTAAAACTATGAAAACTCACAAATACAAACACGGCTTGACCCTTGTCGAGATGCTAATTGTGGTGGGTGTAATTGCGCTGCTGGTTACAATGGTAATCGGCATCGCCGCTCGTATTGATAATCAGTCCAAAGAAAGGTCTCTCAAATGTACTTGTGCACTGTTGGAATTAGCACTGCAGGAATATTGCGAATGCACAGGAAAATTTCCTGAACAGCCTGAAAAGGATTTTATAAATGCGCCCTTACATTCGGAATATCTTTGTAAAGAGCTTCACTCGATACCGGAATCTCAGAAGGTATTGGGACAACTCGCTGATTCCCTGGTGAAGAACGAATACGGAACTGCTGACTCTCCGTCGGAGATATATGACCCGTGGGGGACGGTGCTGGATTACAGGTATGTCCCCGGTGATAATTTTCCTGAGCTGATATCGGCTGGGCCGGACAAGATTTTCGGCACTGCTGATGATATAAGCAGCAGGAAATGAAAATCAAAGATTAAAAAATAAATATCAAAATTAGAGAGCAAAAATCTAAATTTTTAACATTTTAATATCTCATTTTGATTTTTGATATTTTCGAAGCGATGAACAATGAACTATAAGCCAAGAACTAAATCTGGTCTTACGTTGACCGAGATGGTGGCTGTTATCGCAACCATAGCGCTGCTTGTCACTCTCGGATTGCCGGCTGTCCGTATGCTTCTTGAATCATTTGAGTCTGGTAGTGCGGGAAAGAGTATGATAAGTGCAGCTTTATCCAGCGCCCGTGCCGTCGCCGCGAGGGAGCAGCGCAGCGCCGGCATACGGTTCCAGCAGGATTTGGACGGCAACCAATATATGATCTTCATAGTGCACGACTTTGAAAAAACAGGTTTGAGCCCTGGTTTTCGGGCGGTCGAGGGCCTGAAGCCGATAAAGCTGCCTGATAACTTGGGTGTAATGGATTTAATGGTCAGAACCAACCACGGTACTCATTGGACCGGTGCCGAAGACCCGCGCGACGAGCCACTTAAGGTAGAATACCTTGATGATACGAATCCGCTAAATTTAGGGCCGGACCGAAGGAATAAGTACATTACGGATGCATCCAGTTTTTCGATTGTTTTCTCGCCGAGTGGCAAGCTGATAATGCGTAATGTTCGTGTGAGAAACAGAAACGGAATTTACCAGCCGGATAACAGGGTCTCCGGTAAGGTCTCGATGGATGATGTTTTTAATTCTCACTCCAATATCACAAATTATGATATAGGTTTGTTCATTCAGGACGACTACGCCGAGCTTGGTTTGGGGGCTGAATCGAGCCGAAACAGGTTTATTGTATATGATAAGACCAGGTTCGATAAATTAGATGCACGCAGAAGGTTCGATTATTTGAATAGTCTGGAACTGGTCTATATAAATCCTTACACCGGGACGATAATCTCACCGGATTGATAAGCCTATGAGAAAGAAGCGGCGATATAAAGGTTTTTCTCTTACCGAGGTTTTGTTAGCCGTCGGTACGCTTGCCATCGGGATGATTTTTATAGGCGGCACATTCCTCGTAGGTATTCATTTTACAACGATTGCCACTGAGCAAACCATCGCAGCGGTAGCAGCCGAGGAAGCCTTTGCAAAGATTAGGTTGTACGGCGTTAATCTGGTGGACCCGAATTTGGTGATAAACGAGCTAACACCGTTTGAAGTGTTGAATCTCATTGCCGAGGACGAATTTGCATATCCTTCAGCAAAAAGCTCGACTGAAAAGCAATATTACTGGTCTGCTCTGTGCAGGCCGGTGCACTCTGACTCAAATAACCGGCTTGTGCAGGTGACAGTTTTTATCAGCAGAAAAGTTGGCAGCGGAACTAAGTATCAAGGCAGTGCGGTAAACAGGCCTGTTCCCATGCAGGTTGCGGTCTCCGGAACTCTTGGCAGCGATGTCCTTACGATAGAAGAGCCTGACAAGAGAACATGGATTAATGATGGCTTTACGGTAGTGGATAACCAGACAGGCCAGCTTTATCGAGTGCTGCGCCGCGATGTCGATGCGCCTAACATAATCGTACTCGACAGGGTTTGGGACAGCGGCCTGACCGGTTCGGTATGGGTGATTCCGCCGCCGATAGGCAGTGGCAGATATCCCTGCGTAGCGATATATCAGAAGGTAATCAGGTTTTAAATTGACCGCAGAGGACGAAGAAAAATCAAAATATCAAAATTACATATCAAAGTGCAAAAATTTACTTTTTAGATTTTTATCTGTGAACGACGAACAATGAATCATAAACCACGAACTAATAAAGCCTTCACTCTAATCGAGCTTGTGGTAGCTATTGGGGTTTTGGCTATAGTTCTGTCCTTTGCGAGCGTAATTTTCAGAGTCAGCATTAATGCCCATCGCACCGCAATCGCGAACGCTGAAATTATGCAGAAACTACGGGCCATTACCGACCAGCTCAACACTGACTTCAAAGGTCTCCGCAAGGATGGGGAGATTTTCGTGGCGTGGACGGCAAGGCCAAAGGTCAGTGCTGACCCGAATGACCCAAGCATTTATGAGAGATTTGACCGGATAATGTTTTTCGCCGACGGTGATTTTCGGTCTTATGGCGTAAATCCGATAGTCCACGGCAATATTGCGAGGATATGTTATATGCTCGCGAACAGCCCCCCCGAGGACAATTTCAAAAGGCCATCCCAGCAAGAACCGCATGAGCGGATACTTGCAAGAACTCAGCACATATTGACGGCTGACTCTGCGCTTGCTGAATTCCTGGACCCTAATAACTTCACTGATAGGCAATGGTACACGTGGAACAACAGGTATGAGTACGACAAGATATCTTTGGATGCCTGGAAGAACATATCCTGGGAGCAAAAGGTAGACATGCTGTCCGTAATCAGTGATGTTACTATTCAGCCAAGTGAAATCACCGAAGAGCGGAAATGCAGGGGTGCGATGGTTAGCTCGGCAGACCCGAATTCGATTCATATGCTTTTGTGTGAAGGTGTGGGCGGGTTCAAGATTCAGGGCTGGTACGACGTACTGCAGGAATGGGTGCCGCAGGTCGACCCCGATGGTGATGGGGATTTGGCAGATACACATTTCTTCCTGGATGATCCTGAAAATGTTCCCGGAGTGTTGTATCCTTATCCTCCTTTCGGAGGCGTAGCTATAAATAACATTAATTATCCGAGAGAGCTGATAGATGAGGCGCATTTTAACATGATTCCCGGCCTTGGACGGGCGCTTAAGTTCACTTTTACGTTATATGATTCCAGAGGTATTATAAAACGAGGCAGAACTTTTACGCATATTGTTTATTTGGATTAATTCATAGTGCATAGTTTGTTGTTGACTGGTGCGGGAAATGAATAGAAAAAACGAACCACGAGCGACGAGAGACGAGCCACGAGTAAAAGGCGGCTCAGCTCTTATTATGGCAGTGGTCCTGACCAGTCTGTTGGCTATCGTTGGCGTGTTGTTTGTTATGGTTGCCCGTGTGGACAGGATAGCAACATCAGCCATCTCAGAGAATAAGGAGCTGAACTTCGCGGTCGAAACGGTTGTTGCGAAGATATCACAGGAATTGGTTTTAGATGTCCCCGGCGTGTCAGCCGAGTACCAGGACTATCCGGGCCTGGAGGATAGATGGCTGGCAAATCTGGAGCCTTATAAATTGGGTGGCGATTATTACTGGCGGCAGATAAGCGATGTTACGGGATATTTAGCTGGCCGCAGCGGAGATGTACAGGCAAAGGTTATAGGTGAGTACGACGCGATAGCTGATTTCAATGCTCCGTTTGCAAATGCCGATGCCGACGGTGACGGAGTAGGCGATTCAAAGTGGATTAAACTTGATGAGTTAACCTCCGGCAAAGGCAGACCCATTTACGCAGCCATCAGGATTGTTGACGACGGCGGTAAGATAAACGTCAATACTGCTTACAAATTTGATCCGAGCGGCTCTGGCGTAACTGCCTTCGACATCGACGGTTCGAGTCAGTTGCAGATAGATCTTATGGCCTTGGTCGGCCGACCGGGTGACCCTCCGACGCCGGCCAAAGAGGCAAGTTTGCTTGCAGCAAGAGCAAACTCCGGGTTTGGTGTTAATCCGCAGGATTTACGCCGGTACGAGGAAAATGTTATTTGGCGTTATGGCGAGCCGAACGGACCTTACACACCCTTTGACATTTCTGATGAGCTTGAGCTGCGTTACAGGTTCCTGTTGAATCACACTGACATAGATACGCGATTGGAGAATTGGGGTGATGAGTTCAGGGGGGCGACTTTATCCACCCCTGTAGCATCCGGTGGAGAGCTGCTGGATGCCTGGTTCAAAAGAGCCTATGATGACGGCGGCTTTGATCCGAATTATGCGTATCGGCATATTGCTACGACCTACAATATGGACCGGATTATTAATCCCGCCGGCCTGACTTTGAATAATGGAAGGATGGTTAATATCAATATTGCTGACAAGAACTTGTTGTATTCTGCGATAA
The DNA here is from genome assembly GCA_964348055.1 of uncultured Pirellulales bacterium. Classification (GTDB taxonomy): domain Bacteria; phylum Planctomycetota; class Phycisphaerae; order Sedimentisphaerales; family Anaerobacaceae; genus JAUXAL01. The sequence goes on along the minus strand of CAYGBH010000112.1, from coordinate 2,848 downwards.
GGGCGGGGCTTTTGGATACCGACCCCAACTTTGTCGGTGCTGACCAAATCGCTGCGCAAATAGCTGTTAACCTGATTGACTTCCGTGATGATAATGAGAATGTAACGACCCTTGATCTACCTCTGGCAGGTGGCCGGACGTATTACGGCTTCGAGCGTCCCTGTATTTATATTTCGGAGCTGGCCTGTAGATTAGTGCGTGCTCGGTCCGATACCTATAAGTCTTATGCAATAGAGCTTTACAGGCCTTATTTTGAAGATGATGACCCCGACTCCCGCGCCTGGCAGCTTGTGATTGATGGCACAACAATTCCTATCGCCTGGTCGGGCACAAGGCGATTTCATGTAATAAGGTTTGAAGATTCGAGAGCACTGACGCCGTTGTTGGATGTGAATTTCAATGACCCGGAGGAATCGAGCGGTCCGAACCCTTTTGGTTATAATCCGAGCCGTTACCCTCGTGTTCCTCAAGAGCCCGCTTATACTACTTTTGACGCTAACAGCACCATATCTTTGCAGCGTCAGGTGGGCAGAACGCCTCTTGTGGTTGATTCTGTTAATGTTCCCGCCGGCTGGATAACTGTTGATGGTCAGGCCCGCAGTATTCAGAGGGACATTACCCGGCACAAGTGCATACGACGCTTATGGGCCGGCGCCGGCCAGGCAAGCTCTCCGACACTTGGCCAGCCCAATGATTTTGTCCATCCCGACCTCAATAAAGTGCAGGCTCATCCTGCAAACAGGCCTTTTACGAATGTAGGCGAAATAGGAGTAGTTTTCCACTCCGACGCCTATAACGTTCCTGTTGAGAGCACCGAGACCGATTTACGGCTTAATTTACAGAATCCGGCCTTTGCGAATATTTTTCGATACTTGACGGTCATCGACCCGGCGGCTCACGGCTGGCCGGCGCAGGAAACAAGAATAAAAGGCCGGATAAACGTCAACACAGCCCCGTGGTTTGTGATAGCGCAATTACCGTGGATGACACCTCCAATTGCCCGGGCGATAGTTGCGTATCGAGATACAGTGGCAGGAGGTTTCAAAAGTATCGGCGGCTTAATGCAGGTTACCGAGATGGGCCTTTATGCCTATGAGCCTCCGTATGCTTCTGTCGATTTGGATAGATTTCCCGATCTTACGCCGGGCGATGGGGCGGTCAGCGATTTTGAGGAGCGGGACGTGATTTTCTCGAGGATTAGCAATCTTGTTACTGTAAGGAGTGATGTCTTTACCGCTTATATCCTCGTTCGCATTGGCGTCGATGGCCCCCAGAAAAGAGTTGTAGCCATACTCGATAGAAGCCAAGTCAACTCTACCGGCGATAGAGTAAGAATCATCGCACTGCACCCCGTCCCCGATCCAAGGTAGACGGTGCGACTAAGATTTTAGAAGCTCTAAGATTTCTCCATGCACTTTTTTGTTGGCTGCTATTAGCTGAAACATCTGGCCTTGGTAGCTGTCCAAATCGACAGGAAAGATTTTCCCGCCTTTCCAGTCGGTGACTATAGCTCCCGCAGCCTCGGCAATTACCGTCCCGGCTGTGATGTCCCATATTCGCGGGTCAGAGGCGATGGTAGCTATAAGGCCGCCCTTTGCCACGTATGCCAACTGCAGGGCGGTTGTGCCCAGGTTTCGGAATCTTGTCCGCTGCATAATTTCGCAGACCCAGCTCGGCACGCCATTATCATAGTGACTATCCAGACCAACGCTTGTAAATTTATCCATTTTGTCTTTGCTTGCAATTATCCGCCTGCTGTTCAATTGGGCCTCGCCGCCTTTGACAGCCGTGAACATCGAGTCCGTAGCCGGCTCGAAAATCACACCCACAATCGGCTCGCCTTGATATACTGCCGCGATACTGATGGTAAACAAAAGCATACGATGTGCAAAATTGTTCGTTCCGTCTATCGGGTCGATGGCCCACCAGATTAGTTCGTCGCCGCGTGGGGGCTGCTTGAATATCTTACCTTCCTCACCTTCCTCGGCGATAAAGCCGTGGTCGGGATATGTCTCTTTGATTCGGTCGATGATTATCTTCTGGCAGCGGGCATCGGTCTGGGTCACAAGTTCGGTGGCGTTCTTGACGGAGGCCTTGATATAATTGATTTCTTCCATTGCCCGCTGGCCGGCCAGCCGGGCTGCGACGATAGCTGTCTCCAGCATCCTGCTCAAATCTCTCTGCTCTAATATCATATTTCGTAACCCCGGTCCTTACTTGACAGAACTACTATGTCTATCTATTCTAACGTAATTATGCAAACAAACCAACAGAATAAGCTGAAAGTTTTCCGCCGAGCAACTTCTCGCCAGCGACTTATAGCGGCAGTTGTTTGCATAGCGATTGTTACTTTCTTTGGCCTGTTTGCGTGGGCCGGGCACAATAAAACCGATATGGGCCGGTGGCTGGGCTACTGCGGCTTCAAGCAGAAATACAACCTGCCGTGCCCAACCTGCGGAGTGACCACCGCGGTACTTGCGTTCGCCCAGGGCCGAATCCTCGAAGCATTTTATATCCAGCCGGCCGCCGGTCTGTTGTGCAGTGGGCTGGTTGCGGCGGCAGTTTTGGCCCTGCTCATAGCTGTTTTCGGCGTCTATTTCGGATTTTTGGGCCGTTTTTTCAAGGAGATTAAGGTCAGATACATAATTCTGGCCTTGATAGTCATTATTGCCGCCGGCTGGGCGGCAACATTGGCTCGGGCACTGTAGGCTCAAAATTGACGATTTACATTCTGTCTCCTGCCTTATGCTCATTTTACCCATTTTAACTTTGGCTTTGTTTGGCTTTGTTTTGAGGAACGTTCGTTGTTGATTGTTCGTTTTTTTTGTCATAATCCTTTGTTTCAAAT
>CAYGBH010000111.1:0-10975 GCA_964348055.1 uncultured Pirellulales bacterium | reverse complement strand
GTTTGATTAGAGTTCCATACCCACATCTGGTGCAGTTTGTAAACCTTGTCGAACTCATATTCGATCCAGGCCCCCAGCGGTTCAGTACTGCTAAGCCACATATCCGCCTCTTTTCTCGAGTGCAGGTCGTTATCATCCAGTCCCGAGCCGTTGATGGTATTTTCAGGCCCTAGATCTGCTTGGTGCGCACTGGAAGCTGTGGCAGTGATATTCTCACCGGCAATAGGATAAGCAACAGGCTCGACCGTAAATCTCCAGACAAAGCCTTTGATCACTGCGTCGCTGATGGGGGGAGCATTGACCTCATCAATACGCCAGTAGTAGGTCTGCCCGAAAGCCAGGCGTTCGCCAAAAGCGTAGCTGTCAGCATTCTGGCGGCCTCGGTACACGCCGGCTGGGTCAACTGCTGTAGTGGCACCGTTCACATCGTCGAGACTGGTGCCGAAGTACACATCATGTTGGTCGGCAAACTCTCCCGGCGTCCAGCTCAAGACCACGTTCCTGGGCACATCCACGGCACCATCATGAGGATCCGGCTTGAGGGCTATCCCAGGTGGGTATGGATACATGTTGGCCCTAATTTCCTCCTGTGTGCGCACAACATCCCAAATCCGAACCTCATCAATGATTCCATGGTACCAGCTGTTATCATCAGCCTTGTAACCGATGTAGAGCACGCTGCTGGCCGGATCGATAGTCGCAGCGATGAGTCCCTGAATAATGAGTCTCCCATCCAGGTAAATCTGCGCTATCTGGGTAACATCGTCATATGTCGCTGCTGCATGATGCCACTCGCCCAACATGTCTGCGAAATCGTGTATCCCTTCCGACTCGAGACGACCCCCCCAGATGCCCAACCACAGGGCACCGGAGTTGTTTTCCACAGCCCATTGATAGGCACTTTGTTTGAACGCCATCGGTCCCGCGTTGGACCAGGTCTTGGGGTCGGAAGCCACGTTGACCCAGGCTTCTATGGTGATGTCGCCGGTCTGCGGGTGCAGGCTCGGGCTGTCAGGGACGACGACACGGGCTGTTTGCCCATCGAACTGCAAAGCTGTTCCTAATATTGCATCTCCTACCCACACTGCATTTTCGATAGTACCGTGGTTTCCGTTTCCTGATAAATCCTCAACCGTATCCCCACTGCCTTCATCGAACTTCCAGTACGCCATCATATCCGCCGAGGCACTGTTGACCAGTCCCAGCACCAAAACAAACGAAATCAAACAAATCAAATTTCTCGACATATAAATCCTCCTTCCTATAGGGTAATTGGACCGTGCTTTGGCCACACACTAAAGCAATTGCTGTTTTCGAGAAAACAACAAAAAATTCACCTTCCTAATATTATCAGTTCTTCGCCACCCTGGAGCAACACCATTTTGCGTCTTTCTTTCCCCATTTTGCGACTTGCGGTTGGCGTGGAGCAACATTCTATGCTATCGGAACATCGTCTCTCACGGAATTGTCAGCTCGATGCTGCTCAGTTAACTTGGGCTAAACTTTCTGCGGTACTGCTGCGGGGTAATCCCTTTTTCTTTGCGAAAGTAGCGAGCTATGTGCTTGTTGCTCGGATATCCGAGATCCGACGCAATCTGTGATATTGACAGATTCGTCTCCAGCAACAGGCGAGCAGCATGCTCGACCCGGACGCGCCTGATTTCGTCGTGCACCGACCTTCTCAATACGTTCCGGAAGCGGCGCTCCAAAACACGGCGTGACACCGCTGCGCTGTTGACGACATCGGAAACTTGAATTGCCTCGTTGGAATGTCGACGGATGAAACGAACGGAGCTAGCAAGCTCGCGGTCCTCTATTGCCAAGACATCCGTCGATTGTCTGGTCACAACACGTGAGACCTCCAGAGGGATTATGCTCTTGCCGTCAACCTTCTTGCCTGTCATCATTGCGTCCAGTAGCCGTGCAGCCTCATAGCCGGCCACCTCGTGGCTGAGGGCAACGCTCGACAGCGGCGGGGTCGTCAATTCGCATATCAGTTCATCGTCATCGACGCCGACAACAGCCACATCGTCCGGCACACTCAGATCGGAAACTTGGCAAGCTTCAATGACGTAGTGCCCGCAGTCATCATTACAAGCCATCAGCCCCACCGGTTTGGGCAGCGACCTTAGCCACTCGGTCAGGATAATCTGCTCGCTATCCCATCGATGCGCGGCTTTCGACCTTGGCACTTTGAAAAAGTGGCTCTGATAACCGGCGTCGACGATTTTTTTGTCAAAGTCTTCCCAACGTGCTTCAGACCAACAAAAACTCTCAAAACCACAGAACGCGAAGTTGCTCAGCCCCAGGCTGAGCAAATGCTCCGCACACATCTTCCCGGCAGTATCGCCTGCATCGAAGATGCAGGGAAAACCGGGGATCTGATCCTTGGCAGGTTCGACGATTGCAGGCAACCCCGTGAGAGAAAGCGCTTTGGCCATCTCTATATCGTCGATGGCGGCGATGACGCCATCCACTTGCGAATCCTTTGCCTGGGACAACATCCTCATCTTACTATCAGGATCCCTGTAGAATGGCGGAAGGCTGCGAATCCTCCATGGATGGCCGAGGTGAGAATATCTGACAATTCCACGCAAAAGTCGGCGGCCGGCAGCCCGTGATTTATCGAGCAACACCAAAACTGTCGACTGCTTTCGCATATTAGCACTCACCACATGTGGGCTTAGACACAACTACAAATCGAACTGCCACTGACTCAACATCGGGTGGCGCCCTCATAAAAATGGTAAAGACTTTTTGCGTTCATAGACATCTAAGGCCGATTCGGCGAGGCTGTTGCGCATCTCGGCCCACTCTTGCCGCTGAAGATCGCTGACATGAACCGGCTGACATACATAGCGAAGCACCGACCAAACCTCGGTGGCCAAGCCCAAGGCCATCGCGGGCGTGCTGCCAGTAATAGGTGGTTCTTCATTTTCTCTCTGAGTTATAGGTCGGCCTGACATTATTGCAGCCAAGACAATTGAGCTGGCCAATGTGCTTGCATGGTTAGCATTGGACTTATGCCAGATTCCGTAGTAGCGTACCTTATGAAACCCTTTGGGCAGAACGTGCTGCAAATATCTATGAATAAACTCGGCGCCTTCGATTCTGCATGTCAGCCACCTGCCGCCTTTACGATCCTTGTAGCGCAATGTCACATGGCTCTGGTCCATGCTGATAATCCGATGATTGGTGATGGCAATGCGAAATACGTATCGAGCCAGGTAGTTTAATACGACATGCTCACCCTGGCCGTAGTGCAGGCTGTGAACGACCCAGTCCTTTGACCAGGTCCTCGGATCCACATGACGGTAGATATCCTTATGGCTCCTTCTTAGCCTTGCCGCAAACTTACCGCGAATCAGTTTTGACAGTGCTTTAACTGGAACCAGATATCTCTTCTTACATAACATCCACTGGCCGTCCTCATTGACTCCGCCACCTGTGACCAATATGTGGACTAACCGATACGAAGTGACCCTCCTCAATCTTGGGATATATATCAATATTTCCTGATTTATCAGGGTAACCATATATCTTTGACATCTGTTACACCTCTATTCAAATTTTTCTAAAAAGCTCAGTTAAATCCGCTAATCTGCTTCATCATATTTGCGCAATCCTAATTTGTCCAGCACCCATCGAGCAATACTTTTCCCGCCTTGGTGACAGAGAAGTTGAGCAGACTTCTCATTATTCACTTACTGCTATAAGAAATCAAATGACGATTGCTCATCTTAGTGCTAGCCTGATTGCCGTAGCTTCTGCTGTAATCTTGAAACAGCCCGACAAAATCCGTTGCTATCGAACATTTGCACGATTACCAAAAACCGGCTGAAGTCTCCTATTTAGTGCTGAAAGATTAACTTTTTAAAGAGCTAAGGCAAAGCTGCCGGCAATGCTCTGTCTAAAATTGGCTTTTTGAGCCTTAAATTCTCTTAAAACCACCTTCTTGTTATCAAAAAGTCGGTTACAATAACGAAGCTCACTCTCAATCCCATTCACTTCTAAAAACGATGCTCATTTTGCAGAAGTCTTTAAAAAGCCTAGTATGAGCTGTTAATTGAAATGAAGAAGTCTTGATTTTGCGGCACAAAGCCCCTATAAAAGCTCCGCGCCACGCATAATGACTCCCTCTTAATCGAAAAACTGCAAAGATCCCACAGGTCAGAGGAGCAAAATCCACAGATAGGGGCCCAAACTCCAGTAAATCTCCATAATTTTATTTATACCAGATTAGCCGCTTTTCCGTCAAGAAAAAATTTGTGAAAAATGAATCCGACAACCAGCAACCAACCGGCAACGTCCATTGAATCCGTGTGCGAATTTCGACTTTTTTCTAAGGTGCTGTGATTAAGGTACTTATGAGACGGGAATTTTTTCAAATTTCGAGATAAGGATCTTTCAGGTTGTAGGCCGGTTGTATGAATTTTCTCGTGAAAATGGGGGTGTTTTTGGGGGTGCTTCGTGCGCCCACACTGGGCCCGAGAGGTTGGAGAGATTTGAACTGAGATGGCCTCTTGAAAAGGGTCGTGAGCATGCGTTTGCAGGCTCTTTTTCTTTTCCGCTTCTTGAAATTTCTGCAATATCCCGAGTTTCTTGCGTATGTGATTATGGAGCCGAGTAGCCTGCATCAGGATTCTTGACGGGCCGGCTGTGTTTCACATCGCGTAGCAGTAGAGGCGACGTTGTTTTTCAAGAAGAAGATGAAGCGAACCAAACGCGAGATACAGTTGCGATTGTTGACAAATATATTGAGATATGATAGACTATTGTTTTAGAGATAAACATCACTCGGAAATCATCATCTTCTTTCTTGGAGAATTATTCTGACGCTAAAAGGCGATGATCCCATCGTTCAAATATGGGGGGAGGAGGTTCAGAAAATGGCGGGAGTATCATATCGAGAAATACGATGGGTGACTTCTTTATTTTTTGTGATGCTGTACTTTTCCGGCTTGACGGCTCAAGCACAATACGGCGGCGACAGCGGAGAGCCTAATGATCCGTACCAGATCGCTACGGCAGAGGACCTGATGCTGCTCGGCCAAAGTCCCGAAGATTACGACAAGCACTTCATCCTGACAGCCGACATCAACCTGGATCCGAATCTGCCCGGCCGCAAGGTCTTTGACAGGGCGGTGATCGCTCCTGATACGAATGAAGTGAAGAACGAATTTCAAGGGACGTCTTTCACTGGCGTTTTTGATGGTAACGGTCACAAGATCTCAAATCTCACGATCACAGGTGGGTGGTATCTGGGTCTGTTCGGGCAATTAGGCTTTGGAGCCAAGATTTCAAATTTGGCTCTAAAAGACGTGGATATCAAAGGGACGGGTGCTGCCGTGGGTGGCCTCGTGGGCTTCAATCACGGCAGCATCGCCACGAGCTACAGTACCGGCACGGTCAGCGGGAGTGGCTCGGAGTATTGGGGCATTGGCAGCTTCGCAGGTACCAATACTGGCAGCATCATAGCGAGCTACAGCGCAGGCTCGGTCAATGGCGATAGGTCCGTCGGCGGGCTCGTGGGCAGGAACGTCGGCAGTATCACCACGAGCTACAGCACTGCCACGGTTGGTGGGAATGAATACGTGGGTGGTCTCGTAGGCGACAACCCGGGAGGCAGCATCACTGCGAGTTTCTGGAATATGGAGAGTTCTGGCCAGACCACTAGTGCTGGCGGCACAGGCCTGACTACGGCTGAGATGCAGGAAATTGACACCTACATCAACGCCGGATGGGATTTTGTCGATGAGATTCTCAACGGCACCTGTGACTACTGGCAGATATCGCCGGGCGATTATCCCCAGTTGCGTTACCATACCGGCGACAGCCCGCTGATGCCGGAGGGATCGGGAACGACCGAGCAGCCGTATCTAATCCGAGATGCCCGGGACCTCGGCACCGTGTGGCTCAAACCTTCGGCCCATTACCGTCTGGGGGCTTCCGTAGATCTTTCGGGGATCACTTGGTCCATGGCCGTTATCCCTTGGTTTGAGGGGACCTTTAACGGCAATGGTCATGTGATCAGCAATCTCCATATCCAAGGCGGTGGGCACTTGGGTCTGTTCGGTCAATTAGTGTCTGAGGCGAAGATTTCCGATCTGGGCCTGGAAGAGGTGGATGTCAGTGGAACGGGCCGTTATGTTGGTGGCCTAGTGGGTGTTATTGGCAGTTTAAGAGAAAAAAGTGTGGTTCTAACTAACTGTTACAGTGCCGGTACGGTCACAGGAGGCAAAAAAGTTGGTGGCCTAGTGGGCTACAACTTTTACGGCATCATCATTACGAGCCACAATACCTGCACAGTCAGTGGGATCTATGAGGTCGGGGGTCTCTTAGGTAGCCATGGCGGCTTAGAAGGTACGGTTGGCGGGGTTCTGACCAACAGCTACAGCACCGGTATGACCAGCGGAGAGAGCGGAGTTGGCGGCCTCGTGGGAGTAAATGGCGGCATCATCACCACAAGCCACAGCACCGGCACAGTCAATGGAACTGGTGCTTATGTGGGCGGTCTGGTGGGGGACGATTATGGCATCATCACCACAAGCCACAGCACCGGCGAGGTAACAGGAAATCGCTACGTCGGTGGCCTAGTGGGCAAGTCCTACGGCAGCATCGCCAGCAGCTACAGCACTGGCACGGTCAGTGGAAATGAATATGTCGGCGGGCTCGCGGGCCACCACTTCTTCGGTAGCATCACTGCGAGTTTTTGGGATATCGAGAGCTCAGGCCAAGCCACAAGTGCCGGCGGAACGGGTCTAACTACGGCCGAGATGCAGGAAATTGACACCTACCTCAATGCCGGATGGGATTTTATCGATGAGATTTTCAACGGTACGTGCGACTACTGGCAGATGTCGCCGGGTGACTACCCTCGGCTGATTTACATTACGGGTAATGGCCCGGTCATGCCGGAGGGATCAGGAATGACTAACGAACCGTATCTGATTCGAGATGCCCGGGACCTGGGCACCGTGTGGTTGGAGCCCACGGCCCATTACTGTTTGGAAGCGTCCGTAGATCTAACGGGGATCACTTGGTATATGGCTGTTGTACCCTGGTTTGGGGGGACTTTTGACGGCAAAGGTCACGTTATTAGCAACCTGCACATCCAAGGCATTGAATACCTGGGCCTGTTTGGGCACTTAGGTAGTCAAGCAAAGATTTCTAATCTGGGTCTTGAAGTGATGGATGTCAATGGAACCGGTGGTTATGTCGGCGGGCTGGCGGGCGAGAGCTACGGCAGCATCACCAAGAGCTACAGCAGCGGCACGGTCAACGGAACTCGTAGTCGTGTCGGTGCCCTCGTGGGCGAGAACCATGGCAGTATCACCACCAGCCGTAGCACCGGCATGGTCACTGGATTTGGAGATGTGGGCGGGCTGGTGGGCTACAACGGGTCTGGCGATATCAGTACAAGCTACAGCACCGGTTCGGTCAGTGGCAGTTTGTTTGTCGGCGGGCTGGTAGGAGTTAACGACAACAATAGTAATGTGACCAACTGCTATTCAACCTGCAGCGTCTCAGGGAACGGGTTGGTCGGTGGCCTCGTGAGCTACAATAGTTTCGGCATCATCACATCGAGTTTCTGGGATGTGGAAACCTCCGGGCTTCTAAACAGCGATGGTGGAATTGGCAAGACCACAGACGAGATGCAAACAGCCACCACATTCCTCGAAGCCGGTTGGGACTTCGTGGACGAAACAGCTAATGGCACAGAAGACATCTGGTGGATTGATGAAGGCCAGGACTATCCCAGATTGTGGTGGGAATTCACGGAGGCCGACTTCATTGTAGTGGATGATTTTGAGTCCTACAACGACCTTGACCCTGATGACCCAAACAGCAACAGGATATTTAACACGTGGATGGACGGATACGTCGACCCGAATAACGGCTCTCTCGTTGATATCTTTGACTGGTTTGCCCCGTGGAGGGAGATCGTTGCGCATGGCGGCGCGCGGTCAATGTGGTATTTCTACGACAACAATTTCAAGCACTCTGAAGTGACAGTGAATATTGCTGATCTAGTAATCGACCGGAATTGGACTATAGAAGGAGTTGAAGTATTGTCACTGTGGTTCAATGGTGATCCGGCCAATGCTCCTGAGCCAATGTATGTGGGTATTGCCAATGCTAATGGCCCTACTGCAGTGGTCTACCACGACAATCCTGATGCAATACTGATAAATGACTGGACGCAATGGAGAATCGACCTGCAAAATTTTGCCGACAAGGGTGTGGACCTGACTAATGTCGGTTCGATCTCTATCGGCTTCGGCGATAAGAACAATCCACAGCCTAGCGGTTCAGGCTTGGTCTTTTTTGACGATATTCGACTGTATCGGCCTACACCAGAGCCAGAGGCCAATTAAATATGAAAAGGAGAAAAATCATGAAACCTAACACCACACTTCTCGTCGGAACCTGGTTAGTGATAGCCGTAGCACTACATATTGGAGGACAGGCCTGGGCTAATCCCCTGGATGTGAACGACCCGAGCTCCAACACCCAACGGGGCCCGGTTGAGCCGAACTTTGCCGCTTATTATCAGCCCTGGGAACTCCATATCGAGCCTAACACAGTAAGTTATGAATTGCCGTTAGATCTCGGCATACTCACTAACTATGACCAAGTGAATCAGTGGCTGAACTTGGACCAGGCCAAGGATCTCATTGGCCAAAATGGATTTGTTGTCATTGAGCATGACTTTGGCTGGTATGGTCCCAGTAGCGAAGATGTCGTAAGTCTATGCAAGTACCTAACGTATCGTGATACCCCGATGTTTGTGACCGCAGATGTTCTCCTGCACCTGTATCATGTTCAATTTGACGAGACCCTCAAAGAGATCGAAGAGCGGCAGTTCTACGATGATATCCTCGTGCTAACGGACACCCTCCTTAATGATGCCTTACAGCTGTATGATCAGCTCGAAGGGGACCTGAAGGAGGCAGACAAGCGTAATGTGGCTTATCTATCTGTTGCCGGTCAGTTGATCGGCTCGTCGTCCCCGGTCCCAGCGATCGTGTCCAACGAGGTATCCAGTGAGCTGACCAAGATCGAGGAGCACAGAGGATTCAGCAACAGCGACATCTTCATCTACAAAGAGGACTACTCCCAGTACGTGCCGCGCGGCCATTACACCCGAAGCGAAGCCCTCAAAAAGTACTTCAGAACCATGATGTGGTACGGACGTATGGCCTTCCTGCTGAAGGGCCATGAGAACTGGGGCCCTAAGGGCGAGGCTCTGATCAGTCACTATGATGCCAGGATACAGACCCTCCAGGCGTGTCTCCTGGCCATCTCCCTCAATACTCTAACAGTCGACAGTCGCTCGACCAGTGAGATATGGGATCGAATCTATGCGGTTACGGCTTTTTATGTGGGTCTTGCCGATGATCTGACACCATACGACTATCTTTGGGCCCTGGATCGTGTCTTTGGCCAGGAGTATGCACTCGTCGATCTGGATGATCCCAATCACTTCCATGATTTCAGGACCCAACTGGCCCTTTTGCCCTCTCCTCAGATCTATGGGGGAACCGGCGATGTAAAAGTCGCACCTCCACTCACGGAAGAGACTCTGAACGAGATCCTCGATAAGACCAAAGGCATGCGTTTGATGGGCCAGCGATTTATTCCTGATTCCTATATGTTCCAGAACCTGGTGACTCCTCAGGTCTGGAACTACATAGGTGATTTCAATGACCTTCCGTTTACCGCTGTCGTCACCTCTACCGGCATCTGGCGAGGCTACCCCCGAGGCTTGGATGTCATGGCGCTTTTGGGCTCTGAGCAGGCCAAGGCTATCTTGATCCAGGAAGGGGATACGGACTATGAGCGCTATTGGGACCGGTTCAATGAATTAGCAGAGCAATTCGGTGCCTTTAGCCCTGAGGATTGGAATCGGAATCTGTACTGGGGCTGGTTGTATAGTCTGCAGGCCTTGATCACCGGTTATGGAGATGGTTATCCGGCCTTTATGCAGACCCCGGCCTGGTCGAAGCGCTCCCTCAACGCGGTTCTGGCCTCATGGATGGAGCTGCGACACGATACGATTTTGTATGCCAAGCAAAGCTATAGTGAACCCCCTTTTTCCGAGCCGGCCCCTCCCCCGGGCTATGTCGAACCGGTGCCGGAATTCTTAGGACGTCTGCTGGCCTTGACGCAGATGACCCGAGTGGGACTGAGCGATATGGCGGTTCTGTCTGATCAGGCAACAGGGAGGCTGGTGTCTTTTGAGGAGATGTTGAACAAGCTGATCGAGATCGCCACAAAGGAATTGACCAGCCAGCCCCTGTCGGGACAAGACAGAGGATACCTCGGTAATTTGCCCGAACACCTGGAAAATACTGTAATGAGTGTTGCAGATGTAAGTCTCAGAACCACCTTAGTGGCGGATGTCCACACTTGTGGTAGCGAAGAGATGGTCTTGGAGGAGGCGGTCGGTAAGGTTGACCTGATAGTGGTTGCCTATCCGCAGCCCGATGGTTCAGCCTTTCTGGCCGTTGGGCCGGTGCTGTCCTATTATGAGTTCAAACACCCCATGGAAGATCGCCTGACGGACGAGAAATGGCGAGAGCTTCTGGACTCACCGAACAAACCCGAACGGCCTGCATGGTACCGGCCTTTGATGCGTTAGCCGCTTCTGGCCTAGCAGGAAGACACAGCCAAAGCCACGAGTACCAGAGGACAGGCAAGACAACAGCCGAGATGCAAACAGCAGCCACGTTCCTCGAAGTCGGCTGGGACTTCATCGACGAGACCAAAAACGGCATCGATGATAGATAGTGGATTCTCGAAGGCCAGGACTATCCCCGGCTGTGGTCGGAACTAATTCCTGAGAACTGAGTTGCCCATGCAGTACGGTAGTCGGTTACCTATGAGGCTCAAAGTAAAGTACCAAAAACCCATGTTGCCACAAATCTTTTTGAATCATTTTTTTGCAAGGGATACGCAGCGGCCATTGAAT
>CAYGBH010000110.1:0-11107 GCA_964348055.1 uncultured Pirellulales bacterium | reverse complement strand
AACCCACTGGCGCCGAAAGCCCCTTTGACAGGCAAAAGCTCACTGAATCGACACTGCGAGTCAATTTTTTGGCATCCAGCCCCAGAGCAACAGCGGCATTAAATATCCGGGCGCCATCAAGATGCACCAAAAGGCCTTGCTCTTTTGCCAGTGCCGCCACCGCATCGATATACTCAGGCGGCAGCGCAGAGCCATAGCAGCGGTTATGTGTATTTTCCAAGCAGATAAGCCGAGTCCGCGGGAAGTGCACATTAGGGCCGCGAATTGCCGCCCTGATATCCTCCAGCCGCATTGTACCGTCAGGTTGATTGCTTATCGTATGCGGGTGTATCCCGCCCAGAGCCGAGATGCCACCCGATTCACAAAGAAACGTATGCGACCGGTCGCCCAGGATTACCTCTTCCCCACGCCCACAATGAGTAAGGATACACACCAGATTTGCCATCGTTCCGCTGGCGACCAGAAGCGCAGCTTGCTTTCCTATTCGCTCAGCAGCCATCTGCTCAAACCGATTCACTGTCGGGTCCTCGCCGAACACATCATCGCCCAGCTCAGCGTTATAGACAGCTTCTCGCATCGCCGGTGTCGGCAGAGTAACGGTGTCACTGCGTAAATCAATTGTCCCCATAGGTCAGCTCCCACACGAAATTACCATAAATAAAGGATAGTTTTCCCACTTGTGATTAGTACCATAACCCAAACGACAGCCCCCGTCAAACCAGATTTTGCAGGTTTCTCGTAAATGGGAAAATCCATCCTGAGCGCAGTGGAAGGCCCTCACTTTGTCACCAACATCCCCGGCGAGGCTCAGCCGAGCGCAACAATCCCCAAAATATTTAATCATTAAATTTATTTAGGGCTCCAACTACTGCCGTCCACAATACCGCAAACAACAATCTCGTCAAAAAAATACCAAAATTTTTCTATTTAAGTGTTGAAGAAAGTACCACAGTTTGATAGTATATCAATGAAGGTATTTGCAATTTCCGTACGCGTTCAGTATTATGAAGGATGATGAAAGTCTTAACAGTACTGCCAAATTGTAGTTCCTCCGAAATGCCAGCCTGAAAAAAATGCTGATTTAAGCTTATACAAGTCTTTGAAGGGAGAAACGATGAATTACAAAGAAAGACTTATTAGACACAAGGCAAGAGCGTTTACGTTAATAGAACTATTGGTGGTGATTGCCATCATCGCTGTATTGTTGGCGATCCTGCTGCCCGCCATGCGAAAGATCAAGGAGATGGGACGGGAACAAGTCTGCAAATCGAATTTGCGAAATGTGGGATTGGCTGTGCAAATGTACCTCGACGACTATGATCGCAAAATCCCTAATACGGGCAGTTCTAATCAACATCGGTGGTTCGAGGACGACGACGTTACTTATCGAAGACCTGGTTCCAGCCAGACTTATTGGGGCGTTTTTTTCAAAGACTACATTAAAGGCCAGACGAAGATATTCGGCTGTCCGAGCTTTCAAACCACTACTAATACCAGACTGATATATAGCTATAGTGGAAGCGATAAAGTCCGTGACTCTTCTTATATAATTAAGCATGCGGCGTATGGTCTGAATCATCATCAGAGAGCCAGGGGCCGGAATACAAATGATATATACCGTCTTTCAGAATTCATTTATTGTCTTGACCACGCCGAACCGAGACCGGATGGCGGCACGAGCGATTGCCTTCATAATAATGACGTACCTGGCGCTATGAATCTAACCAGCTATCGAAAAAGTATGGGGGGCAGCCGTTGGTACAGCTATCGGCAAATTTTCAGACATAATGTAAGGTATCTTGATGACGAGAGAACCGGGGGGCGAACTAATGTCTTATGGCTTGACGGACATGTCACTGCCATCGAAGAAACTACGGGAGACGATGTGCCACTAAGGTGGTATACAGGCGACAAGCCGGAAAAAATAAGATAAAGGACAGGCACAAGCTACGACCATTGCCCGGACGGAAATGTCACCTTTATAGCAGAAACTACAGGAGACGATGTGTCGGAAAGGTGGTACTCGGGCTTAAGGAACAGCTGAGAGTTTGGCCAAGTTACGAATTCATTTGTCTGCGTAAGTGCTATTGATTTTTTCGTTCTCGAACCGGCGATTTTACGCATCTACTCACTCATCGATCTATTATTAACGAGTAACGAATTTCCCCGCTGGCCCACCTGCCGTAAACAACAATCCAGGCAAAAAATTCCAAAAATTTTCTATTTTTGTGTTGAAGAAAGCACCACAACTTGATATTATGATAACAAAGGTGTTTATAATACATGTGCGCGTTTAATATTATGAAGGAGGATAAAAGTCATAATAGTGTTGCCAAATTGTGGCACATGCAAAATGTCAGCCTGAAAAATTTATCAATTTACCCTTACATAGGCCAATGAAAGGAGAAACGATGAATCACACAAAAAAACACATTTGGCGCAAGGCAGGAGCGTTTACGTTAATAGAACTATTGGTGGTGATTGCCATCATCGCTGTATTGTTGGCGATCCTGCTGCCTGCCATGCGAAAGATAAAGGAGATGGGACGGGAACAAGTCTGCAAATCGAATTTACGGAATATCGGATTGGCTGTACACATGTACCTCGACGACTACGATCGCAAGATCCCCCATACGGGCAGTTCTAACCATTTTCTGTGGTTTGAGGCCGACGGCGTTACTTATCGAAAACCCGGTTCCGGCGGAGGGACCTATTGGGGCACTTTTTACAAAGACTACATTAAAGGCCAGATCAGTATATTCGGCTGTCCGAGCTTTCAGACTACTACTAATACCAGGCTGATATATAATGATGGTCAAAGCGATAAAGAACGCGACACCAATTTTGTGATTAAGCACGCAGCGTTTGGTCTGAATCATCATCCGAGAGCCAGGGGTCGAAATACAAATGATATATATCGTCTTGACGAATTCATTTTTTGCAGTGACCACGCTGAACCAAGGCCGGAATGTGGAACCAGCGATGGGTTTCATAATAATGACATACCCGGCGCTATGAACCTGACCAGCTATCGAAAAAGTTTAGGGGGCAGTCGCTGGTACAGCTATCGGCAAATCTTCAGACATAATATAAGGTATCATGAAGACGAGAGAACCGGGGGACGATCAAATGTCCTATGGCTGGACGGACATGTCAGTGCCATCGAAGAAACTACTGGGGACGATGTGGAGAAAAGGTGGTATACAGGCGATAGGCCGGAAAGAATAAGATAAAGGACAGACACAAGCTCCGACCATTGGCTGGACAGACATGTCACCTCTATAGCAGAAACTACAGGAGACGATGCGCCGGAAAGGTGGTATTAGAGCGAAAGGAAAAGCTGAGCGTTTAGCCAATTTATAGATTCATTCGTCTACGTAAGTGCTATTGACTTTCTCGTTCTCGAACCGGCGCTTTTCCACACACTCATTCCCGCATTTATTGCTCGCGCGTCACGAGCAACGGAACAAATTGGGAGACTGTCCGTCCCAATCTCGCACGAGCAAAAGGTCACGAACAAGGATCCAGCCATGTCTTCCGGCTAAAATCAAAGTTGTATTTTTGTCTGACCTTAAATACCGCCACCTCTTCCGGCAGCTCTAAGAAATACTCCTCTTTATCATCGAATAACACACTGACACCCTCGTCCAACATATACTTTGCCTTATCTGATGTTATCTTAATCACATGATACGTTATGCCATGCTTTCTCAGTTCACTTACAATATCCGCTTCTGTTCCAAGCACACGGTCGGTAATAACATAAATCCTACAGCCCGCTTCAGCCATTGCCTTGGTGAATAAACTGAAAAATCCGGGATACTCGGAGATTGTCCCGTCCAAGTCAATTCCTATTTTAAGACTGTTTGCACCAGTTTCCACAGTACAAACCCAATCTGTCTTCGAATTTATTTCAGCCCTTTACTGAGACACGTTCTGAAAATTCTCCACCACATAATAGTCCCGCGGCTCAGCCTCACAACCTCAAACTGATTTTACCTGCTAATCTAAAAACCGTAAACACGAAAGTCTTTAACCAACCTGAGTCACTTTCGGTTTTGAACTTTGTCTTTTAATTATTTGAATTTGTTTGCCCCTCTCCGCAGAAGTTGCACTTTGGAGGATTCGGAATTCATCCTCGCCAATGCCAGCACAGATTAGCATCTGTCAAGTAAAAACTTCTCTAAGAAACGGCAAAGGGTTGATGATAAAACGCGCTCCCTGATTTTTACTCAAAAAATATGGATTTTTAGAAATTTTTCAAAAAAAATGCAAAAAAAATGCAAATTCTTGAATTCGCCCTCAAAACATTATAAGTACCTGTAGATAAAGGTCTTATAAGAATTTGCACCAAAAGACTACAAAACTAAATGTCCATATTCAACAATTTCAGAACTCTAAATCGCTTTTAGTCAAAGGTCGCCCAATTGCTCCATTTTCGCTATTTTTAATCAATTTAACCCTCACCAGCTCGTTTTTTCCCAGCTTTTTGCCTGCTTTTTCGAGATAAACCATAAAATATCTTTCGCTTCGTCCGCAAAGTTGCCCGTTGTTATTTTCCACTAAAATTTCGGTGGTCTCACCAACAAATTGCTGCCGATACTTCAGCCCTAATTTGATATTCAAATTATGCATTATTTGTGAGCGTCTCTTTATAACTCTATTATCTACAGTATCTTGCATATTCGCCGCAGCGGTGCCTTTACGCGGTGAAAAGCTGAAAATGTGCATTTTCGCAAAGCCTGCTTCTTTCGCCAAGTTGATGGTCTGCTCAAAGTCAGCGTCCGTTTCATCGGGAAAACCAACAATTATATCTGTCGTTATAGCAGGCCTGTCGAGCTTGGATTTGACTGACTCAATCTTTTCCCTAAATTCATCAGCTCTATATTGTCTGCACATCTTTTTCAGAACCGTATCTGAACCTGACTGCAGCGACAAGTGCAGATGCGGCATAATGTTACGGTGTTTGCAGAAAGTATCAAGCAGTCGCGACGTTACATCAGCCGGCTCCAGCGAGCTTAATCTTATCCTCGCAAGATTTGGTATCTCCGCCATTTTATCGAGCAAATCAGCTAATTTGTCGTTTCGCTGATTAGCCCAGTTTTTTCGTCTAACGGTTTTTTGGCCGTAAGCTCCGAGAAATACGCCTGTTACAACGATTTCCCTATGGCCTGCTTCAACAAGGGCCCGGGCCTCCTGGAGAACCGCCTCGGCTGGATTACTGCGAACAAAAGGACGGGTTTTAGGTACAATACAATAGGTACAGTATCCATCACAGCCGTCCTGGATCTTGAGAAAAGCTCTGGTTTTGCCAGCAAAGGAGGTTAATTGTGGCAGTTTCGGCTGATTGGGCAATTCGTTTTTACACTTGATTTTAGTGTCATTTTTTGTTTTAATTGTAGTGTCCGGACAAGATTGAAGGCGTTGTAAATCCGAGGCGGTAGCTTTGCCGCTGACTATTTGGCTTAACGCAGCAGCGAGGTTGTTCCGATAACTAATTAGATGGACATTTTCGCCTGGCTCGTTTAATTCGCCAATATTTACAGCTGGCAGGCAGCCGCAAACAACTATAACAGCATCAGGACTTAGCTTTTGGGCTTTTCGGATGTACTGTCGGCTCTTGGCTGAGGCAGTATGAGTTACGCAGCAGGTATTGAGAACGGCCAAGTCGGGTTTTCTAAGCGGTTCTACCTTGTGGAGCCCGAGCCGTTCAAGCAGTTCTCGAATCTGCTGGCTTTCGTACTGATTAACTTTACAGCCAAGGGTATTTATGGAAAAAGTCTTCATAATATGGTATAATTTATATTTGTTGAGATGGATTTACAAGGCTAATTGAGTTCATAGACTATGAACTCATAACTAAAAACTGAGCGAGAGGTTTGTTATGGCGACAGCAACCGGTACAGTCTGGGCAATCGATATAGGTAATAATTCCCTAAAAGCATTACACTTAAGCACGGAGCGTGGAGTTGTTGAAGTAATCGGTTTCGACAATATCCAGCACGGCAGAATTCTTAGTGGAAGCAACGTGGGCGATGCCGAGAGAGATGAGCTTGTAGCATTAAGTCTGCGCAAGTTTGTAAGCAGGCACGATCTGAGCATGGACGAAGTTATTATTTCTGTACCCAGCCAGAATAGTTTTGCACGGTTCGTGAACCTGCCGCCGGTTGAGCAGAAGCGCATCCCCGAGCTGGTTCAGTTTGAAGCGGTTCAGCAGATTCCTTTTGATATTAACAATGTCCAGTGGGACTGGCAGATGATGACAGAGGCCGACAGCCCTGAAATTAAGGTAGGTATTTTTGCGATCAAAAATGAAGTGGTCAACTCGGCATTGGAGCATTTTAGCAGGGAAGAGGTGCAGGTAAGCTACGTACAAATGTCACCCATGGCTCTGTACAACTACGTGCTGTACGACCGTCCTGATCTGGTCACTTCCGATAGCGAAGCGACCGTTGTGCTTAACGTAGGGGCGGACAATACCGATTTGGTCGTCTGCACAAACTCGACAGTTTGGCAAAGATGTATTCTTATAGGGGGTAACGCCTTTACGAAGGCGATAGCAGATACATTCAAGCTTAATTTTGACAAGGCTGAAAAACTAAAACGTACAGCTCCGGTAAGCAAATATGCCCGTCAGATATTCCAAGCGATGCGGCCGGTTTTTACGGATTTGGCCTCTGAGGTACAGCGGTCGCTGGGCTTTTATAAAAGCTCGAACCCCAACACTAAAATAGTGAAGATTATTGCCATGGGCGGGGGGACAAAACTTCGCGGCCTACTCAAATATCTACAGCAGACGTTGCAGATACCTGTTGAACGGCCGGATGCGTTTAAAAGGCTGGCGATAGGTCCAGGTGTCTCGCCAGCGAAATTCCACGAGAACGTCTGCGATTTTGGTATTGTTTACGGTCTTGCGCTGCAGGGTTTGGGCCTGGCCAGGATAGATAGCAACCTGCTGCCCCGCAGTATCGCCCGGTCGATGGCCTGGGCAGGTAAGGGCAGGTACTTTATTGCCGCAGCGTGTATGCTGCTTGCCGTTTCACTTTTGTGCTTTGCCAGAAACGGTCTGGATAGAATGAATTGGGCCAAGAAAGGTCCTGTGCGACTAGGAAGTGGAAACGTTCTTAATGAAATGCAGCAGACAAATCAAAAGCTCGTAGATATTGAAGATCAACGTTCTAAACATGAGGCGAAAATAGACAAGGAATTTCAGCTCTTTGAATATCGTGAGGTTATTCCGGCACTGCATGAAACCATCATCTCAGCCTTGCCGAACGAGAAGAACAATCCCGGTCAGGCAAAGCTCTATAGGGCTTTTGCCAATGGCGACGTGAAAGGAGTTTTGGAGACCCCCCGTAAGCAGCGCAAGCAGATATTTATAACGAATATGTCGATTTACTTTTCAACCGATCTTGCTACTGCGCCGTTTGGCGGTGCAGATTTGTGGAGGAGGAGCCGTGGTACTCTCGGCATTGGCGACGAGTATGAAGAAGGGTACGAAGAGTACGAGGAGTACATGTACGAGGAGGAGATGATGGGCATGTACGAGTATGGTCTGTCGCCTTTCGGATTCGGCGCCCAAGTTGAAGAAAAGAAACTTGGATTTGTGATACAGATAGCCGGTTATAGTCCCTATGGTGACAGCGCAATTGAATTGGCTGAATTGATAGACCCTCACGGAGTTGAAGCCTGGCCGGATAAATGGGGATTTGTTACTCGATTGTCGCACCTTGACGACTTTGTTGACGGCAATAGCCCCTTCAAGCTTTACGAGCCGAAAGATCCCAATCATTTCAACCTAGATACAGGTGAAGTAAGTTTGGATGCTCAAATGCCTTCGGGGATAGGCCTCGAGGATTACAGAGAGACAAAAGTTGCTCAGCCTGGACAGAGTGAAGGTATTGAGTGGATTTTGATGGACCCTATGACAAAAGAAACCATCAGTAAGGTCGCCGTGCTGGAAGAGGACGGCAAACCAAAACTCTACATGGGCAAGGAAGTTTATGAAGTCAATGACCATTGGTTCGTATTAAATTTTAAATTTATCTGGACAGAAGTTCCTGAGTCTGTGAAAGAGGCTGTGAAGCCTCCTCAACTACCGGGGCAGTTCATGGGACAACCTTATCCGGGAGCGGGGACAGCTGCGCCGCCGAGTTCCCAGCCCGCAGGGGGTGGAAAGCAGGTACCCGATTTTGAAATGTGAGCGAAAAAATGGATATACCGAATTTTAGAGATATTTTACAGAAATTAAGCGTTTTCAAGAATAATGTATCGCTGCTGGTGTCGGTAATCATTGCGCTGGTTAGTGTACTTCTTTTTGTCCCTACACAGCTAATGAGCAGCAAGCTCAAGGGGCAGATACAGCAGGACAGCATTAGTAAGGGTTCAACAGTTCAAACTTTTGTCGCAGAACCCCTTTCCCGTGAGCAATGGAAAGAGATGGAAAAGCGTCTGAAAGAGTGCGCAAACGATGCCAATGAGGTAGCAAAGTTAGCGATGCAAAGCACCCAGAGAGAGTTATTAAGCTATGAAATATTTCCTGAGCCTAAAGACCGCTCTACGTTGATTTTCAAGAAATTTGGCCAGCGGTATCGCGAGGGGCTGGACGCACAAATCGCTCGCGTTAATGCCGGTGATTGTCCTACAGATGTCGAGATACAGAGAGGTTTGGAGAACTCTTCAGGAATTCGAGGTACGAGGGGGGGGAGGTTGGGACCTTCGATGGGACCTTCAATGGGGCCCTCAATGGTAACCCCGATGAGGCCTTCGACGTTGAGGGCTTCGAGAAATCCCTTGATGAACCCATATGGAGGGATGTATGGCATGATGGGCGAGGTCAGGCGTACGATAATTGACGAGATTTGCCTGGAGAGAGCGCAATCCTGTTCTGTTTATGTCAATCCGATTGATTTAGCTGGATACGAATTCTGGGCAGATTATAAACTTGCGGTTGATCCGAATTCGGCCATCGAGGACTGCTGGTATTACCAGTTGGGTTACTGGGTCATCGAAGATATTTTCGATACGATAGAGGCTATGAATTCCGGGTATGATAACATTCTGACAGCCCCGGTCAAACGGCTTCAGCGTGTAAGCTTCACTATGGGCCTAAAGAGGCCCGGTGCGACGGGCGGGGTCTTTACGGGGCGCGGTAGGATGCGCAGGAGCAGCAGAAGAAAGAGAGACGAAGCTGACAAGCCCATGTATGTTTTTTCTCTGGACGATGGGCTGACAGAATCCTGCACGGGAAGGTTTACTGATGCTAACGATATTGATGTTATACATTTTAATGTTGCCGTCGTTGTTGATACAAAGGCGGTTTTGCCGTTTATGCAGGAGCTTTGCAGTGCCAAGCAGCATGTCGTTCGTGACGTCAACTCCCCGGCCGGTGATCCGAATCCGCAAGGCGCGGGACTCAGCAAGCACAATCAGATAACGATTTTAGAAAACAAGATTAGGTCGATTGACCAAGCTGAACAAGAAGGCATAAATCACCGTTTTTACCGTTATGGGGAAGATATTGTGGTGGAATTGGATTTAATTTGCGAATATATCTTCAACACAGCAGGCTACGATGATATCAAACCGGAATCGGCTAAAAAAGTGCCGGAGGAACCTGAAACCAGGAGAAGATACTAAGATGGTCAGCCGAAGGTGAAATCAGATGCGAAATAGCAGATAGGGAATCTAAGATATGAATAAGATAATCACATTCTTAGAAGAACATGTCGAGAAGATAATATTGGTCATCGTTGGACTTGTGTGCGTCTGGCTTTTGATTACGCGTGTTCTTTTCAGCCCCAATATGGTCAGCTTCGATAACCAGAAGTTCAGCCCTGGTGCCATTGACGATTATGTGTCTAAACAGGCTGAGAATTTGAGACTGAAGCTGAACGACCCGCCCCAGCCAATGGAGCCTTTTGATGCGAGATTTGATGAATTCCTTGCTAAGGTTGATTCGGCTATAAGTGATATTGATGTTAATCTCTGGCTCCCGCGGCCTTATGTCAGTTCTATGGTCGCGACTACTACTGAAAGAGCAGGAGAATACGTTCTTCCGCGTATCCCTGAAGTCAACGATGTAGCGGCCGAGCACATCAGGGCGGTGGCTTATATGCCCACACAAGAAATTACAGAGCAATCTCTTTATGACAAAGCCAGTAATGAGCCGAATGATCTCGACTTTGTAACGGTGGAAGGGAAACTTGATACTGCGGCATTATACGACAATTTTTATGAAAGTTTTGCCGGTTATAGCGTCGAGGAACAGTACCGTGACCCGTGCCTTGCTAGGCCGATTTTTGCGGCTGTGCACTTGCAAAGGCAAGAACGGAATGGCGACGGCAGCTGGAGTGATTGGCAAGATGTACCCCGAACTCAAATCGACCATAACAGGAGACTGTTTGAGATTATTGAAGATGCTAATGACTTGCCGGCGGGCGGATTAAAGGTGCGGATACTCCGATTTGATGACTGGCAAGCCCAAGCAGATTTGTTGCAGCCGCAGCCCTATCAAATCGGATCTCCCAATGAAGAGTGGTTTCCTCCCTCGCTGCATAAGAAGTTTGTGGAGCTGCAGACAAGTGAAGAAAGGGAAGAGAAGCGCAAAACCCGGGAGAAAGAATTGGAGGAGCAGCGCAGGGATACAACGTCACTTCGTCGCCGCAGGGCACCAGATGTGAGAATGCGTGGGGCACCACCTGCCGGTGAGGCGTATGACGGGCTCGGCGGTATTGAGGGGCTTTATGGTGACGCAGAAACGCGGACAACAAGAAGAAGAAGCCGGAGCGGTCGCTTCGGCGGCGACACAGGTCTATATGGCGATAGAGGGGCCCCTGGGATTGGAGGGCGCTCTTCACGGATAAGAACAAGAGACCGTACCGATGGCGACATCGAAAAAGAGAGAGAGCTTGCATTAAGAAGAAGAGAGCTTACAAGGAAACCAACGACAAATGATGTCTATCGTGATTATTATAAGATTCAGATAAACTACAGAACGGATCTTGCCAAGATGCGCGAATCCCTGCTGTTCTGGGCGCACGATGATACTGCTGAGCCGATGAAGAGCTACCAATACAGAATCCGATTAGGCGTCTTTAATCCCGTA
>CAYGBH010000109.1:0-11203 GCA_964348055.1 uncultured Pirellulales bacterium | reverse complement strand
TTTGCGAGTGAAAATGGGGGTGTTTTTGGGGGCTTCTGTGCATTCTGATTGGTTGGTGAAACTAGTCCTGAAGACCAGTGCTTCGTTCTGATTATTCTTTGGCTCCGAGCTTTGGCAGCAGTTCGACTATTTCGGTGTGGCCTTCTTCTATTTCTATAGCCAATTGCAGAGGAGTTCGATCCTGATTGTCTTTAACTTTGACATCGGCGCCCTTGGCAATGAGGAATTCCACGACCTCCTTGTGGCCATTGGTCGTATGTGTGGGCCAGTTAAGTAAACGTCCGGTCGGCACTATTTTTCTCAGTTTTTCAACCGATACTCATAAAGAATGTCTCCCACTTCGCGGGCAACCTGGACGAGCTCAACGTAGGGAGTGTCGCAGGCGTCGACGAATCCGCTCTGCCAGTTCGAGCCGTTGGGCGAGGAGCCGGTTGCAGACCGGTCATGGTACATGAACCAGTGGGCGCCAACAAAGAAGGGGTGGCGCAGAACGCCCCGCACGTAGCTCTTGTATTTTGCCGCGCGGTCTTCCTGGTTTTCCGCTATCGGGAGCCAGTTGGGACTGTAGAAGAACATGCCGCGCTCGCGGACGCAGAAATTGAACTCGCTAGTGATGACCGGCAGGTCGATCCCCGCCGGGGGGCGAAAGTCCGAAACATCGTACTGGTAAAGATTGTAACTGAGGATATCGCAGTACTTCGCCGCGGCGCGCTGCACGCGGTCGTTGAAACGAAAAAAACGGCAGCCCAGGTAGAGGTGATTCGGCGCGACGCGTTTGACTTCAGTGCGACAGATTCGGAAGTACTTTTCGGCAAGGCGGGTGTAAAAATCCCGAAGATCGAGGCCCGCCTTTTTCTTGTCGGGCGTTTCGGTGGTCTGGAGCAATTCGTTCCAGGAAGCATGCTCCGTCCCCCAGGCGTCGTTCAGATCTTGTATTTTCTGGTACTTGGTTTTCAAGTCTTCGACGAAAGCGATTTTAGCCGGTTGGTCGGCAGGCGAAGCGAGGGAGGCGAGGGCTAGTGAGATCTCGTCGCCCCACCCCAATTCGTTATCGACGAAGATCCCCAGACACCAGGGGTCGTCTGCAAACCCTAGGAATTCTTTGCTGTGGACCTGGATCCTGCCCCGAGAGGGGCTCCCTAATCCGTCACGCTCTCGCTCGAGCTGCTCTCGCAAGGCAGTTGGAAAATCGGGCGAGAAAGGATCGGGGAACTTGACATGCCAAGGCTTGCTGCCCTCGATGCGACGGCTGCTATAGGAGACGAGGGAGACGTAGGGAGTTTTTCGCAGCGCTTTGATGTGTCTATCGCCGGCTGGGCCGATGGTGTTCTGAGCCCAGCTGCGAAGGCGGCGATGTACTAGTTCTCGGCAAATGGCCGCGTAGTCCTTACCGTATTTGCGCAGGAGATTGGCCTGGCCGAACGTGAAGATTTCATACGTTCCCTTGTCCTTATACCCGAAGCGCGGTGAGTCACTCTTCCAGTAAAAACGTCCAAAGGGAGAATCGCGCTCGGGAAGATCCTTGAAATAATGCTCGCGGTCAGTCAACACGGTCCCGGTTCTCGTGAAGCGGATGTTCTGGATCCCTTGGGACCAGAAGAGCCAACCCTCGGGGTCGACGAGCCACCATTTGCCCTGGTATTTCTCGGTGCGGAAGAAGCCGGTCGCCTCGAGCCGTGGGCCGTTCCTCCACCCGCCGTAGCGGTTCCAGCCCTTGGGGCCGGGGTGGTTTTCGAGGTTCTCTTCCTCGGTCTTCACGCATCCTTTCAAATCTGCTTCGTCTCGGATTTTCCCCGGCCAGTCCGCGTGGATGTACTGGCCGAACTTGTCGATGAAAGGAAAGAAGGTCTCGGCATCCATGGTCTCCAACTCACCTTCGGCGCGGATGTTGTCGACCTCGATGGCGGGATCGGACTGGGGTCTGTGGACGAAAATGCGAAGTTGCACGACGTCTGAGGGGTCGATTCTGTCCGATACTCCAGGCGTTGCGCGTATCCCGACCAGTTTTAGGGGTTTGCTGAACCTCCAAGGAGTGACGCAGAGCAAAACCTTCAGGGTTTTGGATTCTTCAGGCTTGAGATGGACGATATCGTAGATGCAATTCTCGTCCTCCTCTGTCGCTCCGGGATTGTCGACGCGGCAGACGACGGTGACGGCCTTTTCCCCCAGGTTCTTTACGTCGAGCGCAACGGCGCGGCGGTTCGTCAAATCCCACTTTCCCTTCGGCGCCTTCAGGGTGACGCCCGACCTTTGCCCGGTACGGCCCATGGTGATCCGAAGAACAGTGTTTCCTTCCCGCTTGACGAGTTCGGCTTTCGCATGGTTGGTTTCGACAGACTGGACGTCGAAGGGAGGTTCAAAATCAAAGAGTGTTTGCCCCCTACCAAAAGCGGCGGTCGAGATGAGAACCATGTTTAGAAACATCCATATATGGATGAGTGATACTGAGATGTGACGCATTCTTTTTTTCATGAGTCATCCTTTCCGTGATTTTTTCTAGCTTTTTTCGTCGGCTTCGAGCCGACAACTATTCAGACACAGACTTCAGTCCGTGATCTCCACGCCAAACAACACGTTTTACCCAGCCGGCTTCTGCCGGCCTTTCATGGCATGTTCTCCTAATAAAGAAACGGCAAATTCTCATCTGGTCGAATAGTCAAAATCGGCACATATGTGCACGTTCGAGTTCGTTGACGACAGGCTTTCTTGGTCAAGGCAGACTCTCCGCAGAGACAAGCCTTAGCAATCTGATGTATATACCAGATTACTGCTGCCATCCTTGCGCTACACTCAACGAACAATTTTCATGTCGATATACCACTTCATCGGTTAGTGCTGGTAAACGTTCAAGTTTCACGCAGTGAGATTTAATAAAGTGGCCGACCTGCGCTCGCCAGTTCATCAAATAGATTACGGTCGACCAGCCGAAGCGACTATGTGGAGCTGGAGGAAAAGGCTCCGGCACCCGGCCTTCAGGCAAGAAACGCAGTCTACCAACTATCCAGACTTTTCCACCGGATTGAAGCGTTTCGGTAATTCGGGAAAAAACCGGCCCGAGCGGATCGGCACTGGCCATTTGCTCCCTGACCAGATCGTATCGATGCACTCTTTGATCGGCAATGGGCGGAATAGTAACGAAGCGACCGATCCCCTTGTAATAGTGCTGAAGACTGATACCGTAATAGTGTCGACTGACCAGAATCATATCGTCTTTGCCGACAGATTTTTCCAGCTTTGACGCAATCAAGTCCATATTGGTCTGCCGTATGTGAACCTTACGCCACGCAACCGGCAATGTTAATGCTACAATCAATATGACCAGAGCTATTCGCAATATCTTTACGTGGTTCTTTGTCGTAAAGCTTGAAAGTGTAGTATCCACACAGAGACCAACAAAGGCCATTAAAGCAATGTAGTACCAGGGCTGGGTGGGGTAGCTCAACACTATAAGCAGCAAAAGATAACCCAAAATACCAATCACAAGGGCCGTGCCGCAAAAGAGACTAAGGTCTTTTCTTTTATCAGTCTCAGCACCACCTCTGCGGCGAATCTGTGCAAAAACAGCTACTGCGATGGTCAATACAACAAGACCAATCCACATCCATATCATAAATTTCCCGGGAGACCCCAATACCCTCGATATTCTGTCAAAAAACGTTTGGACAGTAAACCGGCGCAGCACCCCTGGGATATTCCGCTCCTGCACCCTGCCCATCGCTACTACTACATAGGGCACAACTGAAACCGCAGCAGCCATACCAATCCCCAACAGCAGCAGCGACCTTTTCCACAAACCCCTGCGAAGAGCCACTGGTATACCTGCGAGAATGATAGCCAGTAATAAGAAGGGATTGTAATAGGTACACTGGACGCTCAAGATCGCGACAACAGTTGCAGCTGCAACCCGCAGAGGTGTAGGTGATTGGACAACCTTCCATATCAACCCGAAGACCAGCAAAATCAGACAGCACCCGAGTCCATAGGCCCGTATTGAGTCTCCCCAGTGAATGAAATCAGGGTTCAATCCGAATAGTGCAAGTGACAAGAGCGGAAATGAATATCCCAGGTTTCGACCATTTACCCAGACCACCGCTATGATAGAGCTGCCCACAAGCAATCCCAGAACTCTAAGTCCCGCGGCGCTGGCAGCCCATCCCAGTGCAGCCCATAGCCGCAGTACCAAGAACCAAAGAAGAGGATAGGAATCGTACTCACTAAGGGCCCATATATCCGAGAGTGAAGGCATTGTAGCTATGTTCAGACTGTTAATCTCGTCGCGCCAAAGCCCGTTTACATGCTGCATTAAGATTACATGGAGAATGATGATTATTAAAGTAAGCAGTAGAGCCGTGACAACCTCCATCCTTCGAATTGAAATACTGTAGTCATCCATTTCGTCCTCGATGGTATTTCAGATTTATTGTAAGTCGTTTCAATTAGTCGGGATACGGACCGACGTTGTCACTTATAGCCGTGCTATTAAGTCTCGAATAGGAGAACAAGCATATAAGCAGCCAGACGGCCCAAGAATGTGTTTTGTTTTTCATGACACTACCTTTCCAGTTCGTTGAGAACAGATTCAGCTCGTTGCCAATTAGTGTTCTTTATAAATCACCGCTGCTGCAAGTTCACCCCTGGCAACAATAGCGACTTCCTCCCTGCTAAATATTCTCCAAGGGCTGCCAGGCGGCCAGATGATTTGTGTTTTACCTCCCTTGTCTTCTAATCTGCCGCTGCGTATTAGCAAAACTTTGTAGTAATAAGGATCATGTTCTGAATCATCGCAGTAATCTGGCTCATCATGAGAAGGGGCGTCACAATAAACATATGTTAGAGTCCGCGGGCCTTTTCCAGTGCCAAACACTTCCAACGGGCGACGCGACTTTTCTAGTCCCAACCCGCGACCAAGGTCACCGCTTCTTGCTACATACACGCCGGCTTCCCCACCAAAGGTCTCCTGCGTTAATCGAATTCTCATATGTGCAGGATCCCCGACGCCGCTTATAGCCCCTTCAACACGAACACGTTTCGAGGAGTCTGGTTTTCTTTTGGTGTACCTTGCCCCGCCTGGCTCGAAGCAATACATCATTCCATTAACCTGTGGGCAATAGAATATCCTACCGTTTGCGACTATCGGACTTGGACACGCCCGCGGGGCCATCCCTAAGCTCTTCCAGAGCAGCCTGCCCGTTTCGGTCTCTTTCATGTAAAGACCCGCAGTAGTAGCCGACAGAGCCATCCCTTCGGAGGTCAGCACCACAGCCCCGCAGCCATGACCGATTCCCCAGAGTTGAATCCTTGCCTTGGGGGTGCCCGCCAGGTTGCCGTTGGCAAGATTCCACCGTTTTGCCCCGCCACCGTATCGATTGTTCACGGTAAAATAATCGGGACCCAGTGACACGGTTTGAACAAACCGGCGCCGCCGCCCCTCCTCCTGAAGCCAAATGATTTGACCGTTGGCCGCTGACAGGCAGGCCATCGGTGAATAATGCTCGGAGAGCAGATATAACTTGCCGTCCCGATAAGAAGGCATACCGTAGACCTTGCTGGTGCGCCACAACACTTTGCCGCTTCTGGGTTCGACTGCCAGGGTTTCACCCGTTCCCTCTGGGTTGATAGCACCGCCGGAAAAAAACATGATTCCGTCCGCCGCGCATCCGACGGGGCCTCCACCAAGATGACCGTCGCTGTTGATCTTGATCTGCCAAAGCCGCCGGCCTGTATCTGCGTCCCAGGCATCGACGATTTGGCCTTGCAGTGCCTCCTCGGTGCAAGTGACCAGGTAGGGGTGGAGATAGAAATGACGGCTCGTGGCCCTGACATTGTGGCCTTCCAAGGCGATGACATTCATGCCCGGCGTGACGAGTTCTTGCCAGCCGGAGATCGGGAAGTATCCGAATGCCCCGCTGTTGCGTGACACGATGTCTGATGCCTGGGCACCACGACCCTCGCCGACACCTGACCGCAGGACTTCCCGGCCGTTGAGGTAGGCGATAAAGGCGTCGTCATATCTCACCATCAGCCCGACTTCTCGGGCGCCGGCAAGCTCCTCGCCCCGGAACACCCTGCGCAGGTAAACGCGCTTGTACTTGCCGCGCATATCGAGCTCAGTCATGATGCCTAGCCACTCTTTGTCACTGTAGCCAAAGGTTCCCACGCCGCTTTTCCAGTCCTGGGCCTCGAATTCAAGTGAGGTCCAGTTTTCCGGTGGGTCACTGCCGGCCAGATACTGCCAGGTGGCGTCACGTGGGATGACCGGACGTAGATGCTTCAAAGGTAAATAACGCGAGCCAAAGGCCAGCACACCGTCGACCAGTACCGGCGCCAGTATCCCCCCGACGCCGATCTCGCTCGTCCAGAGGATCTCCCCGGTATCGCCGTCGAGACAGTACAGCGCGTCTTTGTGACACGGGACCTTCTCGATCCAACCGATTTTACGGGTGCGAGGGATGTAGACCTTCCCCTGGGCACAGAGCAAACCGGAAAACGAAGAGCCTTGCTCAGGCAGCTTGTGGCGCCAGCGGATGCGTCCTGTCGCCTGTTCCCGGCTGACCACCAGACCAGAGAGCGTCACATAGACAACATCTTGCTGGGTCGCGCACATCGTCTGTTTGAAGTTTCCATGGCTGTGCACAGCCCAACGCAGCTTGAACGGGGGCTTGAACCCAGCATCATCCACGAACTTCGCATTTCGGCCACCACCGAAGTCTGACGGCCATCCATAAGCCCGCTCCCCTGCTGGACTGATCCGGCTTCGGGGCTTGTGAAGTGTAAGTTTTTCCTTGACTGGTTCAATGGCCTCACCACGTCCCAACACATACAGATAGCCATCGTCACTGCCAAAGTAGACACGACCACTGGCAATCGCAGGTGAGGAAGTGATCACTTTGCCGTGCGGAGTCTTGAAACGGAACGGTTTGATGTCGAGAGCGTCTAGGCCGCGGCCGCGGGCAGCCAGGTCGACCGCCACGAGTTCGCCGCCCAGCGTCGTAAAGAGACAGTGCCCATCGGATAGCGCCGGTGAAGCGACCGAGGGCGTGAGGCTTTCCGGTTCCTGGCCGAACGAGCTCCACTGGTGGCCCGCGCCGCTGCCCGAGCCGAACTCGTGAGCAGTTACCCCGTGTGTATGTCGGCCGAAGTACGCGGTCGCACCCCGCACCGCGGGTGTGCCAAGAACGGCCCATTGCTCTGTAACCATATCGATATCCTTGTCAAAGGAGCCGTCCTCCAGCGAGAACCGCATTACTGATCCGTGGCCATCCGACCGCGGCCAAGCGGCATAGACCCAGTCGCCTCTTATCGTCGTTCCCAGTGGTATATCACTGCCATGGCCCGACCGCCCCCACCAGATGAACTTTGCCTCGGTTGTCAGATCCTCCAGATAAACGATCTCCCAACCGATCGCCGTGACCACACGCTTACCGGCAACGGTCACTGTCGCACCGCCGTAGTGCCGGATCTCTCCAGGCTCCTCCTTCTTGTAATAGTCCCATTGCCAGCGGGTGTTACCGTCCAGATCCAGGCAATGAACCACTGCGTCGAGCGTCTGGAAGTAAATCGAATCATTCGCTAACGTTATGGCATTGACAATCGGCCAACCCAAGGTGATGGATCGAATTAACTGGCCGGTGACAGCATCAAGAATGTGTAGATTCCCGGCAGTCGTCCCGTAGTAAACTCTCCCCTTGGCAACACACGGTGATGAGGTATTGGATCCGAACACCGAGTCCCCTTCTGGTGTCGACTTCCAAACCACCCGTCCCGCATCAGGATCGACACAATACGCGGTTCCCATCTGATCGACAATGTAGACCCGGCCGCCGACCACCGCCGGCGATGTCAGCACCGCGTCATCCAGTTTGATCTGAGCTACCAGGTCCAGCGGCATTTCCAGCCGCTCGTCGTCTGCGTCACCGGTGTGTTCCGAGTCGTGCATAAACTGTGGCCAGGCTCCTGCCATGGCCACCAGCTCCGAACGAAATATCGGCAGCACTGACACCACCCCCACAGCAAACACCATAATACCAAACCATCTTGTGTTCTTTTTGCGCCTGAACATGGCAAATCCTCCAAAACTCAGACTATTGTTTTCCATGTAAACTTACTCAGCTACTGTAGAACTAATTTCCACCATAACGTGTCTCGCAAAATCAAGCCTTCCAACTTCATCTTGGACACATTTCAGTCACGATGCTCGAAAAAGGCGAATTCAGATAAAAACCCGCGTTGGATCAAATCTTGCACTTGCATCCGGCATCATCTGCTCAAACAGCCCAAAGCCCACGGTCCGGATGCGCAAATCCACGATAGGCGGCCCCGGGCCAAGCTGGGCTGGTGAGATGTTGATTTGGTGCCTGATGCTCACCGACCTACCTTCTTGACTTTCCTTGACTTTCCTGTTTTCTGTCGCAATCACCTCTATTCTTTCTGGCTGTCAGATGGTATCCTACCACAGTTATTACCGGCACTATTCTGGCAGGAAGTTCTCCATGACCCAGGCCTGAGGTTCTGTCTTCCTGGTTACCCACCAGGCTGCCGTCTTTCCATCACGGCTCCAGCGCGGAGGGCTTTGATCGGCTACATGGTCTGCAAAGAGCGTTATGTCACCAGAGATCTCGTCATAGACGTAGATGCCATAACCCTCCTTTCCAGTGGCCTCGCTTATATAGAAGAAGCGACGGCCATCCGGCGCCCAGGCGCCGATGTAATCCCAACCATTGGGATCGGGGTGGTCAACCAAAGTGGTCGGCGGTCGGCCATCCATGTAAGCCTGACGTGTCTCACTCTCGACTTCACACACGTTGTAGGAGAGGCGCTGGCCGTTGGGATGCCATTCAATCCCTTCCAGGTAATCGGGGCTGTCAGGCGTCAGTTGCCGTGGCTCGCCCCCGGAGGCAGGCACCACAAAAACAGCGTTTTCCGACTCGGGTTCGGGGTAGCCAAGAGCAGCGATGAACTTCCCATCCGGCGACCAGCGGACAGTCCACTCATCCCATCCGCGTTTATCGCCGGGAAGCAGGGCAATTTTGTTCGGCTGACCGCCGGCTGCGCCGATGACGTAAAGATCATTGCCGACCGCGTATGCCAACTGAGACCCATCAGGAGACCACCGGGGTATCGGGGTTTCGTTTTCGTCCCCTCTCCCAATGTTTACCAAGAGCTGTGCCTCTCCTCCGCTCGCAGGTAAGGTAAAGAGGCCCTGTCCCTCGTCGAGTTTGGCGAGGTAGGCGAGGGTTCGACCATCGCTGGAGAGATGGAAACTGGGTAAGAGACCGTGCCATTGTAGGGGACGAGTCTTCGTCAACTGCCTGGGTGTGCCGCCCTCTCGTGGTACGGCAAAAATGCCATCGGCCACGTAGTAAATGGTCTGTCCGTCTGGCGACACCTGTGGTAATTGGTTATTGCCACGAGCCACTGTGCGGGCTTCATACGGCGGCGAACCGTTTGCCACGTAGATGGAAGTATCGGATCTCTGCAATTCAAAGGCGATCTGACTACCGTCGCGGAGCACCCTGGGGAACATTACTTCTGAATCGTTGTAAAACGTCACCTGTTGGGGCTGGCCCTTCGCAAGGCCCGTTTCTGGGTCTATGGAGAGTTTCCAGATATTCCCGGTCGCGCCGGACATGTCGGCTTCGATTGTCCTGGAGATAAAGTAGAGGGTACGACCGTCCGGAGCCCATGTGGGGTAATGCTTGATTCCCGGCATGTGGGTGAGACGTTGTACCTGACCTCCCGTGGCAGGTAGAATCCAGATACCCGACCCCCCCATGTTTTCGCGCGCACAATACGCCAACCAGCGTCCATTCGGCGAACACTCACCATCCACTCCCTTTCGCCAATATTTGCCAGGTAAGTCTTTCTTTGGAATGAACTGAGCTTCACTGCCGTCCAGAGCAAACATGTGAAAGCCATCCTCCCGGCTGAAGTAGGTCAGATGCTTGCCATCATGCGTCCAACGGAGCCGCATAAACGGCATATGTTCTCTCCGCTCGGAAGTGATTTGCCGGGGTGTTCCACTGTCCGCACCGAGGACAAAAATGGCATTCATAGTGACTACACGCGAATCCGATGTCGCTACTCTCGATGCCACATAAGCGATCTGCCGGCCATCTGGCGACCATCGCGGCCAAGCAAACGTATCCCATGGCGCGAAATTATTAAGAAGTGGCCGAATCAGGCTTCCGGTGTCATCGGCGATATACAACTTGTCCTGACTTTCAAACACAATTCGGTCACCGCTGGGCGAGAAATCCAGGCGGCGAATCCAGGTTCCCCCCTCCACAGGCATACCTGCTATTTTACTATCAAGGACAAGACGATAGGTTGGCCTGCTGACTTTAGCTGTCGGTTGTCTGACCATCCCCGTTAAACGATCTGAGGTCAAAAAAGTCAGCGTGGTAGTTATTGCGCCAATGGCCAATGCGGCTGCGACCAGAGAAACGGTTATTACAGCTACACGATTACGCCGAACAAACTTATGCAGCCGGTAAGTCGCACTCGGCGGCGCTGCCTGCACTGGTTCGCTGTTGAGATGCCGTTCCACATCATTGGCTAATTCGACAGCTCTCTCGTACCGCCGCGTCCGATCTTTCTCCAGTGTCTTCATCACAATCAAGTCTAGATCACCACGAAGAAGTTTCTGCAGCAAATCCGGACTGGCCTTGCGGTGCTTGGCGATGTCGGTCAACGCCTCCCCCATTGCGCTTAGTCTGGTCGAAGGCTTGTCGGGCTCATCTTCACGGATGATCCGCTGCATCTCGCCATACCCCGCTTCACGCAGCTTCTCTGCATCAAATGGAGTAACTCCGGTCAATAGCTGATAAAGCAAAACACCAAGCGAGTAGATGTCGCTACGTGCATCAACATCAAGCCCGCTGAATTCCGCCTGTTCAGGACTCATATACTCCGGCGTACCGATCATCTGGGCAAACCGGGTGAACAGCGTCTTTTCTGTAAGTCGCTGCGCAGTAGCCTTGGCAATGCCAAAATCTATCACTTTTGGCACTGGCCTGCCATCGTGCAGTGTAATCAGCACATTCGAAGGCTTAATGTCCCGGTGGACGATCCCTTTTTGATGCGCATGCTCAACGGCCTTGCAGACATCGACAAAAAGCTCCAAACGCTGCCGAGTTTCAAGATTGTTCTTGTCGCAGTATTCGGTTATAGGTATGCCCTTGACCAGTTCCATCACAAAGTAAGG
>CAYGBH010000108.1:0-11219 GCA_964348055.1 uncultured Pirellulales bacterium | reverse complement strand
CATTTGTCATCGATGCGTTTATAGTCCTGCCTATGCTCTCGGTCAAGCATGGCTGCAAAGGCTGTCCTCAGGAGGATACATGTCCGTGGATAGGACGGGAGACGAGTTTTGATTTCTGAGTTTTAGGTTTTTAGTTTTATGGAGGTCCGGCGGCGTCGGGTTTGATCGAGTCGGCTGGTGACCAACGGTTTCGATTCATTAACGAGAAAAGATAAGCAACCACACACAGAGCCGCTGTTCCTACGGCACCTACGATTATCGGGTCGAGGTTGCACTGTGCCCAGTGCCATGAGCTGGCTAAATTGCGCGCTAAAGTCCCCCAACTGATAACGACGATACTTACGGCGATCGACGCAAGACCCTGCCATAGACGAAGGCGAACTCGCAGGAAAGAAAGAATAAACAAGCCTAAAAGTGCACCACCAAAGATTCCCGAGATCTGCCACCAAATATCCAAGATGCTCTTTGCCCGAATCATCAAAAGGGCGGCACCGGTCCCAAGCAGCCCCCATACCACCGTTGCCAAACGCAGAAATACCACGCTGGCCCGTTCGCCAATATTCGGATTGAAATACCGTTTATGGAAATCCAGCAGCAAGACCGTCGCCGAGCAATTCAAGGCCGAATCCACCGTACTCATCGCAGCGGCTATAATCGCGGCGATGATCAATCCTTTCAAGCCCATGGGAAGCTGGGTGGCGATAAAATGCGGAAAAACCTCATCACCCTTGATTATCCCCGCCTCCGTTAATTCACTGCCTTGGGAGTAGAAGGCAAAAAGCGTTGTCCCAATATAAAGAAAAACCGCAGTAAGGGGAATGTATATCAGCATCGCAATCCAGATTGAGCGTTTCGCTTCCCGCTCTGTAGGAACAGAGCAGTATTTCTGCACGTAGTTCTGGTCAGCCAGCAGACTGCGCAGATTTTCCGTGACTCCGTAGATGATCATAACCCATATCGTTCGGTCGAACAGGTGCTTTTGAGAAGTCAGGGTGAATTTCAAGCTGCCCAAGCTGAACTTACTGTTGTCTATAGCCGTTTGTATTAAGGGCTGCGGCCCCGAGAAAACATGAAAAGACAAACTGACTGCGCAAAAGACGATGCCGGCAATCATAATCACCGATTGCATAACGTCGGTCCAGATCACGGCCTCCATTCCACCGAGCAGTGTATAAATAATGGTAACAAGGCCGATGATTATGATGACAACAGCGATGTTCCACGGAACAAACGTGCTTAACAACAGGCTGGCTAAGTAAAGAATTACTGCAACGCGCCCGATCATATACATGACAAACGCCAGTGCCGCATATACTCGTCCCCAGGAGCCGAGTCTGGCCTCCAGAAAGCTGTAAACGGAGATCAGGCGCATCTTTCGATAGTAGGGCACGGCGTACCTACAAACCAGCCAGGCTACAGGCGGGATACAAAGCGAGAAAATGATAGGATGCCAGTTACTATCGAAGGCCTTGCCGGGTGTGGCAATATATGAAATACTGCTGGTATAGGCGCTCATTACGGCCAGTCCAGCCGCCCAGGCGGGAATAGAACGGTCGGCAACCATGAATTGTTCTGCCGTACGACACTTGCGTTTGTAGTACACTCCCATCGCAATCAGCACGCAGCAATAAAGAACCAAAATGCCGATATCAATTGAGTTGAGGCTTGCCTGCATAATCTTTTGCCAGATCTCAAAAGTCAGATTATCTGTTTTCTGTCGTCTGTCCTTTCCGCACAATTCCCAGCTCTTTTACGTACCGCTGAATTATCTTGCGCTCTGCGCGACGAAAACGGTGAAAAGGTTCAGCCAGAAAGTCATTGCAAATGCCCACACAGGAGAGCGCGCACTTTAACCCCTTTAAGAAACTCGATTCATACCGTCCCACACTATAAATTGTGGTACTGATCTGCATCACCTTTTTGTGCAAGGACTCGGTTTTCTGCAGGTCCCTTGAGCACGCTGCGTTGTAAAGGTCGACATAGAGCTTCGGAACAAGGTTGGCGCCTCCACAGACACCGCCGTGCCCGCCCAACAAAATTGCCTCAGCCAGCAGTTCCTCTGGGCCCATAAGAAGTGAAAAGTCCGAGTAGTCCTTAAGCAGGGACTGAAGCTGGTGAAAATAGCCCATGTTGCCGGAGCTGTCCTTTAGGCCCACGATGCCGGCAATGTCAGCCGCAGCCCGCGCGGTCTGGGGCTCAAAAACAAGCTTAGTGTAGCTTGGCATATTGTACAGAAACAAGGGAAGCGGCAGCTCTGGCGTTAGATGCTTGAGGTACTCGAGCAGTTCAGCTTGGCCGGCAGGGAAGTAATACGGCGGTGCCAGCACGACAGCCTGTGCGCCGGCATCTCTTGCTTTGCACGCAATGTTTACCGACTCCACAAAGCATGTGTCGGTGATTCCGACTAATATCGGTACCCGGCCCTTGACCTGGCCGCAGACGCGCTCAATGAGTTCACGTCGCAGGCGGTAACTGAGACTCGGCGCCTCACCGGTTGTCCCGAGGATAAACAAGCCATGCACACCGCCAGCAAGAATGTGCTCGATCAACCGCTTCAGGCCGGCGGTATCGAGGGTATCGCGGTCCAGAAGCGGCGTAACCATCGGCGGAATAATGCCACGTAGCGGTCTTGGTAATACATTCGAGTTCAGTTCCATATTTGTCAATTCTCCATTCTGTGATTAATCCGGCCGCATAACTCAAGAAACGCCAGGACCCGTTCATCCGGCGTGCCAGCCTCAATGTCCGCGACAACAACATCGCACGGCCCATAGTCGCGCGCGACCCTTTCCAGGTCTGCTCGAATAGCATCCTGCGATTTGTTAGCAAGGTCTGTGGGCGGGTACATCAGTGCGCGTCGTGCATGGGTGATTTCTTCCTTCGCCCGGGCAAGATTCGAATCTAATCCCATATCGATATAACCTAAGTGCGGAACCGTGGCGTAGTCGTCGATGTAAGGATCGGCGTTCCAGGCACAATTGTGGATGCCGATGCAGCCGAAGGCTTCCGCAATCCGCCGGTCGAAAGGCAAAAGGATGTCACGGTACAGTTCGGGTGAGATCATATTGACCAGGCAGTTGCTAACGGTGAAGAAGCCAATCTCCACGCCGCTTTCCAGCTGCCGCTGGTGAAGCAGCTTCGCCGCCTCGGTCATCGTGGTACAGATGCAATCAAACAGGTGGAGGCAGCGCTTCGGCGAGTCGGTCATATCGTAGAACAGTTTTTCACCGCGCAGTCGGTAGGCGTTGTTGAGCACACCCTGCCAGTTGATGAATCCTTCGACCCGGCCCTGGTGAGCGGCGATCCAGTCGGCCTGCGACATAAGCTCCTGAAAGAAAGGATTTGTATTAAGGTCGGGCGGTTCGAGGTCGTCAACCTGCTCGTCGCTTAGATACGAATGTTCGCAGTTTGGCCAGTTGTCCTGTGCGTACACAATTGGAACTCCGTAGATGGCAGCGGCACTGCTGCAGCCATAGGTACCAGTCAACAGATCCAAGGGCTTATCCGGGCAGTCGATGCCGCCGATTTTCGTGTCTGGAAATCGGCGTTTTAATTCGCCACGCATGGCCAACAGCATTTGGTGCCTGTATGCCGGGTCAGTATGCCACCGCCGGCCGAAGTCGATGCCAAGGGCGCTTCGATACCAATTCGGTGTAAAACCGATTTCCGGACGAAGAAACGGCTCGTCACCAGTCGCCGGCTGCCGGGTAGCAGGCGCTGCCGGCGCGATATAGCTGATGAGTTGACAAGTTTCCACAGACATTGCATTATTCCCTGCTATCGAGTCGTTAGTTCGTGCCGCAGGACCGCGTAACAGCGCAATACCGACACTAACTAACGTTCAACTTTCAAAGCTGCTATACGATAACCGGAAATGTAGTCTTCGTCAACTATTCAACTGACCGGGCAGTCCGTGTAATCTGCGGTTCAATTTAGTATAATCGACGATGATGAGCTTGACGGATGATATAAAGCACAAAGCGATTGAATTAGGTTTCGACCTGGTTGGCATAACGGAAGCCGCACCCATTGATACTGACCAAACGCAGTTGCTGGTGGGCTGGCTGAAGTCCGGTTTTGCAGGTCAGATGAAGTACATGCACAAAAACCTGCGGAAACGTACTGATCCCACTAAGCTTTTGGAGGATGCAAAGTCAGTAATATGTGTCGGCCTAAACTACAAACCGCCAAAGTGTTCACCCGGCCTTCGCCACACGACTGCGGCGGTGGGCAAAGTAGCACACTACGCCCAATATGAAGACTATCATCGATTTATGAGGGAACTATTGGGCAAACTAATTGACTTTGTCAGCTCTATCGCTGAGGAAGGGCACAAATTCAAAATCTGTGTTGATTCGGTCCCACTGGCTGAAAGGACGTTGGCGGCCCGGGCAGGCCTTGGTTTCATTGGGAAAAATCATATGCTAATCAATCCTAAACTCGGCGGCCAAGTATTTCTCGGCGAAGTAATAACGACTCTAAAACTACAAGCCGATAAGCCGATTAGCTTTGGTTCTGAGCAAAAAGAGCCTTTAGCCCTGAGCGGAGTCGGAGGGGAAGAATCTATGGATATAATCGCAGCCAGATGCGCTAAGTGCAATAAATGTATCGATGCCTGCCCAACAGGGGCATTGAGGGTGGACGGCCAATTTAACGCCAAAAGGTGCATTAGCTATTTGACAATAGAGTACAGAGGTCAAATACCGTCAGAGCTGGCTGAAAAAATTGGCGACCGCCTCTTCGGCTGTGACGAGTGTATCCTCGCCTGTCCCTGGCATCAGCATGCACCCGTATGCAAAAATCAACAGTTCAAATTCTATGATGAAAGGGCCGAACTTGACCTGCGCCGGATATTGAAT
The DNA here is from genome assembly GCA_964348055.1 of uncultured Pirellulales bacterium. Lineage (GTDB taxonomy): Bacteria > Planctomycetota > Phycisphaerae > Sedimentisphaerales > Anaerobacaceae > JAUXAL01. The sequence goes on along the minus strand of CAYGBH010000108.1, from coordinate 6,360 downwards.
TTGACGAAGCGACACTTCGATTCACAGTTCGATGATTCTCCCATCAAACGCCTGGGTCTTGAAAGGTTGAAAAGAAATGCGCGGATTTGTCTCAATAATGCCAGCAGTGAGAACCAAGCAGAGTAAAGGCGTTGCTTTTTTAAGGTGGGTACTGCTGCCGAAAACCACCTCAGAGTTTACGGGCTCAGCTGAATACCAGGCTATTCATGTCGCAGTGATTCAATTGGGTCCATGTTGGCAGCTCGATAGGCCGGATACGAGCCAAAGACCACGCCGACTACGGCGCTAATGCCAAAGGCCAGGACCAGCGAAAGCCCCGTGATAACCGTGGGCATATTGCCGAAATGCGTCACCAAGAACGGTATGAGAGAGCCCAGGACAATTCCCAGGACGCCCCCGATGAAAGTCAGCATAAGTGTTTCTGAGAGGAACTGAACGATGATGTCGCGTTTGGTGGCGCCGAGGGCGCGACGGATTCCGATCTCACGCGTTCGCTCGCTGACGGTCGCTAACATAATGTTCATAATTCCTATCCCGCCTACCAAAAGTGAAATTGTTGCGATTGAGCCGAGTACGATGCTAAAAATACGCTGCGTTCGTTTCGCCTGGTACAGCAGTTCAAGCGGCACAACTATACGGTAGTCCTTCTCATCCTTGTGAAGACGCGCCAGCAGAGTATCCAGAATATCACGCATCGGTAACACCTGATCAGTTGATTTAACCTTCACTGTGATCTTCTGTAGCTGTACTTTTTCTATATTCGTGCTGCCCCCGCTGAAGCTGGCACTCAACTCGGTAAATCGGGACTTGGCGGTTGACAAAGGCAAATATACACTACCGGTGGCCCCACTGTTGGAACCCGTTGCAGCCGGAATAACATCGCCAAAATCATTCTCCTTACCCCCCAGAGGCAGCGCCCCAGCCACACCTACAACCCGGTAGCAATTGCCCCTTATCCTGATGTCCTTGTCGAGCGGGTCGTCGAATCCGAACAGACCGCTCACGAGTTGCTCATCGACTACACACACACTCTGCTGCTGATGCAGATCAATACTGCTCAAAAACCGCCCATAAACCACGTGAACAGGCGAAACCGCCGTGTACCACGGAATGGTACCCACGATTTTGATTGCCACCTTACGACTGCCGTATCGTGCTTCCTGGTCTATCTCGCGAATGGGTACGACAACCTCGACATCCGGCAGGCTGTTGCGAATTGACTCGGCATCCTTATAGGTCAGGCCGTAGCTCCGCATCCGCCGCCCCGTGTCGCTGGTGTCGGCTCGCTCCTCGGGCGGCTCTACCGTCTCGACGATCAAATTTCTGCTCCCAAGCCGCGCTATCAATTCCTGTGCCTCCCGGCTGGCTCCTTCACCTATCGCTAGCATAGCGATTACCGAGCAGACGCCGAAAACTATGCCGAGCGTTGTTAGCGCAGACCGCAGCCGATGCATCCACAGGCTTTTGATACCCAGCTTTAGCGTCCTTTTAGCACCAGACCAACGCATAATAACTAACGCTTGTAATTATACTCCTGCCGTTCGATTTGCCCGTCGAGAAGATGTATGGTTCTCTCAGCTCTTGCCGCAATATGTTCATCATGTGTTACAATAATCAGCGTTGTGCCCCGCTTATGCAAATCATCAAGAATGTCCATAATTTCTGAGCCACTTTCCGAATCAAGATTTCCGGTCGGCTCGTCAGCTAAAATAATCAGTGGCTCATTTGCTAATGCCCTGGCAATTGCCACCCGCTGCTGCTCACCGCCACTTAGTTCTGAAGGACGATGCTTAATCCTGTCACCAAGTCCTACCATCGCGGCTAACTCCCTGGCACGTTCAGCACTGTCACGTTCGGAAAAGCCCTGGTAATACATTGGCACTTCAATATTCTCTCTCACGTTAAGCTGTGCAATCAGATTATATGACTGAAAGATAAAACCGATCCGCGAGCCGCGTATTATCGACAGCTCGTCATCGTCGAGCTTCGAAACATCCTCACCGCCAAGTTGATAAGTCCCGCTCGTCGGCGTATCCAGACAGCCAATCATATTAAGCAGTGTCGATTTGCCCGACCCGCTCGGGCCCATGATCGCCACGTACTCGCCCTGCTCAATGTTCAAATCCAGGTCGCGCAAAGCAAGCAGTTCAAGTGAGCCAAGCTGATACACCTTGCACAAATTCTCAATAGCAACTATACCCATACCACAGCCACAATATGCCTTAAGATAAAATTAAACTCAACCGGCTAGCTCGTCGACCAACGCAGTTGTTTCCGGCGGTTCTTCCTGTTCATCCGCCGGCTCTTGTTCAGTCTCCGCCTGCTCTTCCGCCGGCTCGGGTTCAGCTTCCTGTTCTTTCATCGCCTCTGGCTCAGCTTCCACCTGTTTTTTCGCCGGCTCGGGCTCAGTTTCCGTCTGTTCTGGCTCAGTTTCCGCCGGTTCGGGCTCAGTTTCCGCCTGTTTTTCTGTTTTCTCCGGTTCGGTCCATTTTGGTGGATTAAGCAGCACCTTCTCGCCCTCGGCCAAACCGCTTTTGATCTCGACGAAATTGTCGTTGAACAATCCTGTCTCAACCTCGCGCTTTTGGGCAGGGCTTCCGGCAACATAGCAAATCTTCTTGTCCTCCACGGTGACGACGGACTGTATCGGCACGTAAAGAACATCGTGCAGTTCGTTAATAATCACCGTGACCTTCCCGGTCATACCTGTCTTGAGAGCGTCGTGCGTTCCGTCAATGCCCACGTCCGTTGCGTAAACTTTGAGGTCCGGATTCAGCCAGTCCTCCGCATCGGCCAACGGTGCCTTCTTTAGCACTCTGCCCGTAAAGGTCTTATCCGGAAATGCCTCGACAGTTATCTCGGCCGGCTGGTTTGGCTCAATCCTGTCAATCCAGGTTTCATGAATCTTGACCTCGACCTTCATTTCGGACGCATCAGGTATTGTAATAATCTTATAGCCTTCGGGTACCTGTGCTCCCTGCTCAATTTTTGTCCTTACCCACCGTTGCGTGCTCGACCAGTAAACTACCTGACCTACTGCAGGGGCCCGAATCGTGCAAGCCTCAATCTGCTTGTGCAGTTTTTCCAGACGCTGCTTCTGCATTTGGAATGTGGACCTTGCGCTTGCAAGCTTCGCCTGGGCCTGGGCCAGTTGTGCGCGAGCACGGGCTTGAGTTCGCTCTAATTCCCGCCCGGCCTCATTATAGTCGCTCAGCAACTGCTCAACTTGTTTTGGAAACTCATAAAGCTCAAATAGTTTCAAAGCAATTTCAGCTTTTTCCTCTTCAATCTCAAACCGCTTCTTCTCAAGTTTATCTTTCCTCAGTTCGGTTTCCGCCACGTACTGTCTCTCGAAAAGCCTTTCGGACCACGATACCGTATAGATTGCTTTTTCCAGGTTCTCCTGAGCCAGCGTGATATTGCCGGTTAGTTCTCGCAGCTTCTGTGAAGCCTCGCTCCCCGAATTGGGGTCTTCAACATACTCAAGGAGCGAGGCCATATCAGTATGTGAATTCGGGTCGGCATTTGCTTCGTCGACCGCCTTTTGTGCGGCCGTTTCGCCCAGATATTTCTGAAGGTCCATCAGGGCAAATCTTACCTTCAACTCAGCCGCGGTAATATCACTTTCATTTTGCTTTACCTGAATAAGATACGACTCATTCGCATCGGCATAGGCTGCCTCGGCGCTGGTCAACTCGATTTCTCTCTGTGACAATTGTTCTTCCAATTTCGAAGAATCCAACTCAACCAGTACCTTGCCATCATTTACATCTTCAGGGGTTATGAAGGTGCCTTCGGGGACAATGTTAACTATGCTTGCCTGCCCTTCCACTTCAGACTTAATATCTACTGTTTTAACCGCCTTGATGCTACCGCTTTCGGTCACGCTGATAATCAAATCGCCGCGCTTTACCGCAAACAGGCCCGTGCTTGGATCCGAATTATCAGAGCCGCTCTTCCTTTGGCGTAAAAATCCAAAGATACCTATAGCCGCAACCACCGCCACGAAAATTAAAATCAGAAGCAATCGTCTGACCAATCTTAATTTGCCGCCGGCTTTGTTACTCCGCTTTTGTATTCTCTTGTCTTTCATCATATTATGGTCTTAAATTGCACCTCCTGTTATTACACCCACATTCCGTCCGGCCTAACCTGCAAAATGCCAATGTCTCGGAAAAAGCTCAATTTTGCGATTGCATGGTCTACCAAAGCGGCCGTAACGTTGTTTTGCGCTTCTAATAAAGCATCCTGTGAGATCAGCAAATCGTAAGTGGTTACCCGCCCTGCCTGCAGCAAAAACGTGGTGCTTTCAACTCGCTTCTTAGCTAACTCTAAACTTGTTTTTTGAATACGGTATGATTCCGCTCGTTCCCGCAGCTGGCGATATGCATTGCGCACATCTAATTTAACTGTATCTACATAGTTTTCGTATTCTCTCTCCCGCTGCTCTAATGCTATCAGTGCTTCGCGATAAGCATTGCGTTCGGCCTTTCGGTCCAATGGCAAGTCAGCTTCCAGACCCAATCCATAGGCACCCCGGTGGAACTGCAACCTGCCATAGTCGGTCCCTGGGGCTGAACTTACGCGCGTGCTGCCAATCAGATTTAGTTCTGCGCCGAGATTGTCAGCAGCCACCACAACTTTACGCATCGCGTCGTCAACAGTATCCCTGCTATTAGCTAAATCCAGACGTCTACCTAACGCCGCTTCAACGGCTGCCTCCGGTGTATAGTCCGGCTGGGTTATCTCAATCTTCCTCAAGGCCTCCAGCTCATTCGGGTCTAACTCTACCTTGGCATCGGTTGGTAAAGATAGTCTTATCTTGAATTGATCAAGTTGTTGTTCATATCTTTCCTGAGCTGCCACAATATTATCCTGTGCCTTCAGTACCTCCTGTTCTGCCTGGTCAACTTCGAAAGGGGGTTTACGACCAGCCTCGGCTTCCATCTCCAAACGTTCTTTAGATTCGATCCTTCTTTTATAATCATTCTCGGCGTTGGTTACCTCATCCCTCCGCTGCAAAACACGGTAATAGTCATTTACAATCGAAACCACGAACGTTTTGCGATAGCGATTGAACAGGCGTATCTGATATAAAACATTTCGCTCAGCTTGTGTGAGGTTCTCCTGTACGATTTTGCGGCCTCTACCCCGCAGCAAGGGCTGACTAACACTGGTACTCAGAACCGAGCCTAATGAAGTCCGTGGGTCCCCGGCAAGCAGGCGCACCCAATCGATCGCTATACCGATGCTGATTTGTGCTCCATCGGCCAATAGCTGGCCAAAGCCCAGTTCGCCACCAGAGCTTACACTTTCGTCGTCACTATTTCTGGTATAGCTGGCATCAATAGTCCCAAACCATTGGCGCGCGAACTGATATCGGGCCAGTGTTAAATCAAGTGCCGTCAGGTAAAGCTGTTCTTTTTGCTTTTGATAGTCCCGATTGTGGGCGGTAGCTATGGCGGCAGCCTGTGCAAGGCTTATAACACCTGATGGCGGTACGGCTTTTTCAATTTGAACATCGTTTGGCGATGGCGAAACATCACTAATGATGTAATTTGCCTTTTGGCCGAAACTGTCCTGCCATTTGCTATCGATAATCTCATATACCTCTTCATCAGCCTCAGCTTTGTAGTGCTCAGGGCTGCACGCACCGGCAATACCAAGAACCACGGCGGTGCACAGCCCCCCGCATAACAGCGTCATAGGCCGAAACTTGCAAAACATAAGTTTCTTCTCCGACACCGTTGCCACTTGTGCAACACTACCTTTGTTCAGATTTATGTTATTATACGATAAAAGGTTACAAGACAAAAGATAAAAATAGCTCAGAACTCTGCAAACGCTTCCAATTTTGCATATTTTTCGCAAGTTTCGCGCATAAGATGCCGGCAAAAGCTGCAGAATTTATCAATTTATATGCTTATACGGTTCAAATATTGGGTAATTCTCATGGCACTTGTTAGTCTTTCGCTATAATACATAGACGCTTTTACCTGCGAAAACGTTACAAAAAATCTGCTAATGCTCGATATAAAGTGGAATTTAATTTTGTTGCAAAACATGGCAATTTGGTGTAGAATCGGGATTTGATTCTAAACTGGCGGCGTGGCCAAGTGGTCTAAGGCGACGGTTTGCAAAACCGTTATTCGGCGGTTCGAATCCGCCCGCCGCCTTTTGTTTCCTTATCTTCGGGGCATAACACAGGCCGATATTATGAAAATAAATATCGAAAATCGCGTTCTGGAACTTCTCGAAGGCGATATTACCGAAATGCAAACCGACGCCATTGTTAATGCCGCCAATGCTCAGTTGATTTTGGGCGGCGGGGTCGCAGGAGCAATCAAAAGAAAAGGCGGC
>CAYGBH010000107.1:0-11220 GCA_964348055.1 uncultured Pirellulales bacterium | reverse complement strand
ATAATGAATATCGGACGTTGGACGGGCTTGCTCAGGACAGTCGTTATAGTCTTATTCTCTAATTCCTTGGCCACGGCCCCGGAGGCCGAAAATATTGCAATGAACAAGCTGGTGAGGAATAACGTAGATAATCCTAATTCGCGAAGGAGTTTGTTGTCATCGCTCATTGTGTACATTGTCAAAGACGGACTGAAAAAGAACAAAAACAGGGCGGCGGCAATAATTATGGCGTAGACCGGCTGCCTCAAGGTTTCTATGAAGGTGTTTTTTGCTATTGTAAATAACTTATTCATCCTTCACTACCAGCTCGCAGCGGTTAGGTTCTATGCCCGCTCATCGGGATTTCAGTCTGAGTTAGTGACTTAATTTTTTCGCAAATGTCCCTGTACCAGGATAGTGTTTATTGTTATATTACAGAATGTTTAACTTGTAAAGAGTTATACAGTAAATACTATGTTTACTGTTTTTTTGTTCAGTGTAGAGCCGGGATAAAAAAATGACAGTATCGTCGAAACGCCCTGAACAAGTAGCATTAGTATCTTTGGTTTTGAGCGTGGTCTTTTTCGGCATTGCGTTTTTTTTGGGCCGATGGAGCGGTTTCTTCGCTATCACCGCGGTTAGCTGGCTGACCGGCTCGGCTGCCTTGATTTGGTTTGTCCTGGTTATTCAGTTCCATCAGCGTGCTTTAGCCGAGCAGGAAAAGCTTGATATGGGCCAATTGGCCAAGGATGAGCAAGCACCCACAATTTTTCAGGCCAAGGGTGAGCGGGCCGCTCTATTTGCTGTCGCTCAGCGGCGTCTGCAAATACTCGAGAAATGGTTCATTCCTATATTTTCAGTACTAATCGCTGTCTATCAAATAGGCATCGGTCTGTACTTACTTAAGGGTGCTCGAGCCTGGGCCGACCTTTTAGAAGCTGGTCAGTCCGGGGCTGAAGTCGAGCTCAAACCGCCGTTGCTTTGTGCAGTTTTTATGATGGCCATAGCGTTTGTGAGCTTCTTAATTTCCCGCTATGCCACGGGCATGTCAGCCCAGCCGCAGTGGAAGCCGTTAAGGGCCGGCGGCAGTTTTTTGCTTGGCATTGCCGTGTTGTGCTTTGCTCTGGCAATAGGCCTGGCACTGGCACAATTCGAGATTAGCATTGTGGTGGTTGTAATTAACTTCGTTGTTCCGATTCTGCTGGTCGTCCTTGGTGTGGAAACCGCTCTGAATGTCGTTCTGGACATATATCGTCCGAGGCTGAAAGACCGATACGGTAGGAGTGCATTTGACAGCAGACTCTTGGGGGTTATAAATGAGCCGGGCGGCATATTACGCAGCGCCGCAGATGCCATTGATTATCAGTTTGGTTTTAAGGTCTCTCAAACCTGGTTTTTTAAACTCCTCGAAAAATGGAGTGTGCCTTTGGTCTTGTTTGCCGGTGTTACGCTGTATTTGTTGAGCTGCGTAGTCGTAGTAGCCCCCAATGAGGAGGCGATAATAGAGCATTTCGGCAATCCTGTGGACAAGGCCGGTAAAGTCAGGCATGTTAAGCCTGGATTGACTCTCAAATGGCCCTGGCCGATTGATATTGCCTATAAGTATCCCACGAAAAAAGTCATGGAGCTCAGTATTGGCTTTGTTCCTAAGCTCGACCCCCAGAGCGAAGAAGTAGTTCATGAGCCGTTGTTATGGGGTAAGGCTCATCACGAAGCCGAATACCTTTTACTTGTAGCCAGCGAACAGACGGGTGCCGCTTCAGAGGCTGGAGCGGCTCCGGTAAGTCTTGTAGTTGCTGCGGTCCCCGTTCAATACAGAATAAAGGATTTGTATCCTTTCATCTACAACCATAGCCAGCCGGAGAAGCTGCTCGAATCTATTTGTTATCGAGAACTTACGAAATTTGCAGCCAGTGCTAGGATTGAGGTGGACAACGAAGCTAATGTGGAGCATAGCCTGCTTGGAGCAGGTAGGGAACAGGCCAAGAAGGTTTTAACTAATAACATTCAGAAAGCTGCTAATGAAGCCGGCCTCGGTGTTGAAATCGTATTTTTGGGTTTGCAAGGCATTCACCCTCCGGCCGAGGTTGCAGCGGATTATCAAAAGGTTATCGGTGCCGTTCAGAAGAAACAGGCATTTATCCTTGAAGCACAAGCAGAGCGAAACAAAACTTTGAGCACTCTCGTGGGTTCTGTAGAAGCTGCAGACGAGCTTTACAACATTGTGACAAGATACCAGCAGGACCCGGAGAAAAACAGTCTCGAAGATATGAACGAACTGGATGTGTTCCTTAGGGAGAAGGCCAGAGGCGATATCTTCACGAAGTGGAGAGAATCAAAGGGTTACGCCTTTGAAAGACAGACTCTTGCCCGGGCGGCTGGAGAGCGTTTTGCCGGCCAGCTCAAGGCATACAGGGCCGCAGAGGAAATTTACAAACGCCAGCTCAGATTAACGGCCTTCGAAGAGTCGCTCGAGAAGGTACGGAAATATATCGTGGTAGCGGATCCGAACGACAAGATGATAATCACAGTCGATTTTACGGAAGAACTAACGCCAAGTTTGTATGACTTAGGTGTCTTAGAGGAGAGCAGCGAGAAATGAAAAATATAGCTATTACAATTTTCATCGTATTAGTAGTTGCCGTTATGGGCTTGTATCTTTTCTCGTTCCAGGTAAGAGAGATAGAAACCGCCCTGGTAACGACCTTTGGCAAGGCTACCAGCGAGGATGAAATCACCGAGCCCGGCTGGTATTTCAAATGGCCGGCTCCAATCCAGCGGGTCTATAAATTTGACTTCCGCAAGAGAGTTTTCGAGGGCGACCTCATCGAGACAACAACCAAAGGGGCTGTGCCGATTATCGTAAATACTTACTTGGTTTGGAAGGTTGCCAAGCCATTGCAATTTTTTACTGCTGTTGGGACTATCAGGGAAGCTGAAAGTAAATTGCGCAGCCAGATCAGTGATTCTCAATACAGAGTAATTGGCCGGTATTCCTTCGGTGAATTTGTAAATAGCGACCCGGCAAAAATCAAGTTTGAAGACATTCAAACCGAAATGCTCGCCGATCTTAAACAGCCCGTCTTAGACAATTACGGTATTGAGATTGTGGCTCTTGGTGTAAAGCAGCTCAAAATTAATGAGGATACAACCAAAGATGTCTTTGAGCGAATGAGAACGGAGCGAACGGGGATGTATGATGTAATCACAAAGCAGGGAGAGGCGGAGGCAAAAAAGATTGAAGACGATGCCAAATTAAAAAAGACAGTGTTGCTTGCTGAAGCAGAGGCAAGAGCAGAGGCAATACGAGGCGAAGGTGACGCTGAGGCCGCGAAATATTACAAAATGTTGGAAGAAGACTTTGCCCTTGCGATGTTCCTGCGGGACATCGAAGCCCTTAAAAAAATATTAGCGGAAAATTCGACGGTTGTTATCAGCAGTAAAACAAGACCTTTCAGGTTGTTAGAGGAAATGCCTGACATTAAACCGCTAAATCCCAACGAACCGGAAAAATAGCCTGGAATTATTGCCGTTATGAAAGAGAAAAATAAGGAGAATAAAAAGGATTTGGGTCGGCCAGTGCCGGATGAGCTTGATGCGGCAGGTAAGAGCCTGTCCGAGGCATTGAGAATCAGCTTTATTGTCTTAAAGATAATAATGATTGTGTTGGTCGTCGCCTTTCTGGCCTCGGGTTTTAAGACGATTGGCTCCGATGAGCAGGCGCTGGTTTTGCGATTTGGAAAGATTCGAGGTGTGGGCGAAGAAAGAATTCTTGGTCCAGGCCTACATTGGATATTCCCTTATCCAATAGACGAAATTGTGAAGATCCCTGTAGCCAAAAAGGTAAATTTAGCGGTCAACTCGTTCTGGTATTTCCAGACACAGGAAGAAAAGCTGGCCGGGGGGAGAGGTAGAATTCGCCCCGAGAGCCCACTAAAGCCTATAGATGATGGTTATTGCCTGACCCGAAGTGAGACACAAAATGAGGCTATCGCCGGCTCTGACGGCAGCGATTACAGCATTGTCCATTCCAAGTGGCAGCTAACCTATCAAATTGTTAAGCCTGAGCTGTTCTTCAAGAATGTCTACGTAGAGGATGTAGAGCCGGGGGAGATTTATTTCGATGTCATCAAAGACACCGTAGAACCGCTTTTACAAAAGCTTTTTGAAGGCGCAGTTGTAACTGCAATGGTCAATTATACTGTTGACGATGTTATGTTCGACCGGATCGCGGCACTAACGGGCCACGTCAAAAGATTGCTGCAGAAGAATCTCGAAACGATAGAAAGCGGCATAGAAGTTGTTGAGGTGCAGCTGACAGACAAAACCTGGCCTCGTCAGGTTGACGAAGCGTTCCAGGCCGCCCATAAGGCAAGTCAGGACAGTCAAAAAGCAATAAGGGAGGCGGGAACTTATGCTGCAAGCACGCTTATCGAAGCCGCCAGCCAAGCGGAGGAAAAAATCGCTGAGGCACGAGCCTACCGTACGAAGGTTAAAGCAACTGCGAGGGCCAATGCCGATTATTTGCAGCGTTTGCTGCCAGAATATCGCAAACATCCGAAACTTGTTATTCAAACAATCTATCAGGACGCTATAGAATACGTCCTTAATAATACGGATGAGAAAATAATAATTCAGCAAGGAGCTGAGGATACAGAAGTCAGAATCATTCTAAACAAGGACCGGACGTTAAAACCAAAGTCTGAGAAAGAACAATGACGCAGGGAGATTGAAAGACCGAAAATAGAATACACCTTATCGGCGATGAGTAATACGAAACACGAGACGCAAAATTATGGCTCACGAACATTTACGCTTTAAGGACGACATTGCTGCCGAGCGCACTCACGGCAAGCAGATTCGCGTAAGTATAGCTCTATTAGGGACACTGGCCGGCTTCACGCTGCTTATAAACAGCGGTATCGCCTGGCTTGTTTATGGCAGCGGCACTTTCAACACCGAGTTCCTGGCAATGGTGGCAGCAGTACTGCTCGGTGCCCCCATCATTCTGCACGCAGTAAAGAGTCTTATAAAAAAAGAAATGCATATGGATGAGCTTGTGGCGTTGGCCATACTGGCTGCATTTGCGACGGGAAAATACGCCACCGCAGGTATCGTTGCATTTTTTATGCTTCTGAGTGAACTTATTGAAACGCGGACCGCCCTGGGGGCTCGTGCCTCAATAGAATCGCTTATCAAGCTTACACCTACGACGGCTAATCTCATCGAGAGTGCAGGTGGTGAAAAAGAAGTGAAAGTCAGCAGCCTCAAGCCCGGTGATTGTGTTCGTGTTCGTCCCGGCGATAACGTACCAGCCGACGGAGAAGTGACAAAGGGGCTTAGTTCTGTAAATGAAGCAACAATAACGGGCGAATCTCTGCCTGTTGATAAAGTGCCGGGAATGCAGGTCTTCGCCGGCACAAACAACCTTACCGGTGTGCTGGATATCACCGTGACCAAAGCCGGTAAAGATACAACCCTCGGCAAGGTCCAGTCATTGATTATACAGGCTGAGCAAACCAAGATACCGATTATGCGGATAATCGACCGCTATGTTAAGTGGTACATGCCGACGATTCTGATGATTGCCGGGATAGTTTTGTTCTTTACACGTGATGTCGACAGGGCGATTACGATACTTGTTGTTTCGTGTCCGTGTGCGTTAATACTGGCGACGCCGACTGCAATGGTTGCGGCGATCTCAGCCTCGGCCCGCCTTGGTATCCTGATAAAAAATGTCGCCGACCTTGAGATTGCGGGCAAGATCACGGCAATGGTCTTTGACAAGACCGGAACGATAACGACAGGCCGGTTGTATGTGACGAAATTGACGCCTGCCGAAGGAATAGAGCCGGCTGAATTATTAGCGGAGGCGGCCTCTGCTGAGCAGATGAGTAAGCATCCAGCGGCAAGAGCACTACAGGAGGTGGCCAAGGAAGCAAACATTTCTTTGCCTGCAACGGATAACTTCCAGGAAAGCCCGGGTAAAGGTGTAACTGCGGTGGTTGATTCAGCAAAGATTATGGTCGGAAGGGACACCTTCCTCAAAGAAAACAACGTAGATATAAGCAACGTTTCTGACCCGACTCTGCACGAAGAGCAGGGCTTCAGCACCCTTTATGTCGCCAAGGACGCAAAGTGCATCGGCTGGATCGGTCTGCAGGACAAAACAAGACCCGAGGCCCAGCAGGCCGTCAAGGAGTTGCTTAATATCGGCGTAAAAAGAGTAACTATGCTCACTGGCGACCGCGACGAGGTAGCCAACCGTGTTGCTGCTGAGCTGGCTTGTACCGATTTTAGGGCACATTGTTTGCCTCAAGACAAGCTGTCGATTGTTGAGCAGATTAGAAAAGACGGCCATACGGTTGTAGTTGTCGGTGATGGCATAAATGATGCGCCTGCTTTGGCAGCTGGCGACCTGGGTATTGCTATGGGTGCGGCCGGCAGCGACGTGGCCATAAATTCCGCCTCAATTGCGCTGATGAGCGATGACTTGAAGCGGCTGCCTTTCCTTGTCCGACTTTCCCGAAAGACAAGAAGAGTTATTAATCAAAATCTTGGGTTTGGAATGATGTTTATCCTGCTTGGTGTTGCTGCGGGAGCGGCGGCGTGGCTGCCGGCGGTTTACGCTGCGGTCTTACATTTTGTCGGCTCATTGATTGTCGTTTTTAATAGTGCTCGACTTGTCCGCTACGGCGAGGAATTAGAATCGTGATGCGTGTTGCGAATGCACAAGAACAAAATCCGAAATTCGAAATCCTAAATCCGAAACAAATTCAAAATTCTAATGTTCAAATTTTCAAAACTTATTGTTTTGGTCATTTGAATTTTGGTCATTAGATATTGTTTCGAGTTTCGAAATTGTATATTTGAATTTTCGAGATAAGCTTCACGAAATACGAGATACGAAACTATGGAATACGCTGTTGAAACTTTTTCTTTGACGAAGATTTTTTCTGACTGGTGGGCTCGGGCCAAGGTTTATGCTGTGGACGACCTGAATTTGCAGGTTCGGTACAATGAGGTATTCGGCCTTTTAGGGCCCAACGGCTCCGGCAAAACAACCACCCTGAAGTTACTGCTGGGTTTACTTCATCCGACAAAGGGCAGAGCCTTGTGTCTCGGCGGCGACGGCGCTGACCCTAAGATCAGCGCTCGAATCGGCTTCTTGCCCGAGGAGTCCTATCTCTACAGGTATCTGAACGCCCGCGAAACCCTGGATTTCTACGGCAGATTATTCGGATTACGTGCTAAAGTGCGCAAAATGCGTATCGAAGCTCTACTCGATATGGTCGGGCTGAAGGCAGTCGCGAACAGAGCCGTTGGGACATATTCGAAGGGTATGGCGCGCAGAATCGGTCTGGCACAAGCGCTGATAAATGACCCGGACTTGCTTGTATTGGATGAGCCGACAACCGGCCTTGACCCTATCGGAACAAGGCAGATAAAGGATTTAATCCTGATGCTCGCAAAACGCGGCAAGACAATCCTGCTCTGCAGTCACTTGCTGGCGGATGTCGAAGATGTATGCGATAGAATCGCAATTCTCTACGGCGGCAAAATCCAGACCCAAGGCCAGGTTAGAGACCTTTTACAGCAGACGGGTAAGAAGCAAATTACCACCGATGCAATCAGCGATAGCGCCATTGAGAGGATAAAGCAGGTAATTGAAGACGAAGATGCTGACTGCATGGTAACCTCTCCGATGGATAAGCTCGAAACATTTTTCATTAAAGCCGTTGCAGCCGCCCAACAGCAGGCCCAGCCCACGAGCGGTGCAGTCAGCACTACCAGAATCGGCGGTTTTCTCGCCCCACAGACCCCTGTCGAGAGTATACTCGATAAACTTGCCTCTGCACCGATATCGCGGGATACATCACCGGAGACTCCAGCAACAGAACAGGTCATCCCGGCTGAAATTTCGGAGACCAAAGCCAATGAGCAGATGCTCAAGAAGCTAACCGAGCCGACTGAACCGCTCGGGACCAAACCTGTCGTTAAAGATGAAAAAGTCGAAACAGAACTTGTTGAATCTCAAGGGCCTGGGCAAGAACAAATCAAAAAAAGCATTTTAGACCAGCTCACGGGTAACCGGCGGCCTCGAAATGCCGATAGTGAACAAACGGATAAATCGAAGGCAGGAGACTCGGACGATGCATAGTGTCTGGGCTGTCGCCACAAATACTATAAAGCAGGCTTTGCGGATGAAAGTAGCCGTTGTTTTTACAATCCTGCTGATTGTCCTGCTTGTGGTTATGGGTGTTTCGATAACAGGCGACGGGACCTTGAAAGGCAGGCTGCAAACCTTTGTAAGCTACGGTCTTTCGCTCACCAGTCTTTTGCTCTGTTTGCTCACAATCATAGTCTCAATTTATTCAGTAACCAACGACATCGACCAAAGACAAATATATACCGTTGTCACCAAGCCCATTCGTCGTTTTCAGTTTCTTCTTGGTAAACTACTCGGCGTAATATTATTAGATGTGGCTCTGCTCGGGCTGTTTTCAGCTATAATATATGCAATAACCATTTATACACCACAGTTTTCTAACGCACCTGAAATTGAGCGTCTCCAGGCCGACAATGAGTTTTATACCGCCCGGGCTAGCATAATGCCTCCCGAAGCCGATGTTACCAAGGAGGTCGATGAGGCCTACAGCCAATTAGAAAAAAGTGGCCAACTGCCTGAAAATATGTCGCGTGATGAAATCATTGCCGAGCTTACCAGCCGGAAAAAACTTGCTAAACGAGCTGCTGCGGTTGGTTACGAATTAATCTGGGAGTTCGACAACATTAAACCCCTCAACCCGAACGAGAGTTTGTTTATAAGATTCAAATATGATGTTGCGGTAACCCCTCCTGATTCGCAAGTTTACAGCCGATGGCTCGCAGGTGACTACCGGCAGATTAAGTATGGTACGAAAATTGAAAACCCCATATATACTTTTGACCGCAAGGACCCTGTTAGAACATTCCGTGAGATAGAAGTACCCGCCGACGCTGTGGCGAAGGACAATTATCTGGCTGTCGGATTTCTTAATGACCCTCGATTTAACAATACCTCTGTAATCTTTCCGCTCGAGGACGGTCTGGAGGTGCTTTATAAGGCCGATACCTTCACCGGCAATTTTATGAGAGCTGTTCTTTTGATTCTGTTTCGTTTGATTTTCCTGGCTTGTTTGGGCATATTAACTTCGACTTTCCTTTCGTTTCCTGTGGCCATACTGCTCTGTCTCGTTCTTTTCTTTACGGCAAGTTTCAGCGCTTTTGTTATAGAGTCGTTTGACTACCTGAGTGAAAGCATTAGCGTGTTCTATTCTTACACCCTTAAATGGATGATTCGGCTGTTGCCGCAGTTTGATAAATTTAATCCTACGAAATTCCTGGTCCCTGCACGATTATTGGGCTGGTCTTTATTGGCCGAATGCGCCGCTCTTATGGTTTGTATTAAAGGGCTTTTGCTGTTGGTTTTCGCCTTAATGATTTTTAGTTATCGAGAAATCGCGAAAATTATAATTTAAAATCGAGCATCGAAAACTTTTTGTCGTTATCGAGTATCGAAAATGCGTTTGCGCGACAGGATAATCTTGTTTGTTTGCATTGTTCTTGTGGTCGGTTTGCTTATCAGCGCCGGTGTGCAGCTTGATTCCATAAATCGCCGGCGTGAGGGTATGGGTTTGATAATCGACAGGCCCGAAAATATACCTCCTACAATCATATTTGCATCAGCCGCAACGGGGGCTTTTCGCGGCCTGGTCGTGGATGCTTTGTGGATGCGGGCCGACAGGCTGAAAGAGGAGGGGCAGTTCTTCGATGCAAGACAACTTGCAGAATTAATAACGACCTTGCAGCCCCGTTTCGCATCGGTCTGGGAATTCCACGCCTGGAATATGGCTTATAACATTTCCGTTGCCATACCTGCGACCCAGCCGGACCAAAGATGGCAATGGGTCAAAAACGGTTACGAGCTGCTTCGCGACAAGGCCATTGATAAGCAAAAACTAAAAAACATTACACTTTACCGCGAACTTGCGAGAATATTTCAGCACAAAGTAGGCGGCGTGTCGGACGACGCACACAAGTATTACAAGCTTCAATTAGCCTTGGCACTGGAGCCGCTGCTTGGCCCTGCGGATGAGCAATACTTCGAGGCTCTTGCCGCAGCGCCGGTTACCTGGCGGGAAATTGCCCAAGACCCGAATGTGGCCTCGCTAATCAATGCGCTGAAATCGGCTGATAGCATATTTGCCGACGATGAGGAATTCGTCAGCAATTATCTGTCCTTAAGGCAAAATCCTGGCAGGTTCAATCGCGCCGCCTTTGAGGCGATAGATAATTTCAGAGGCACAGAAGGCCTGGAAATGTTTGATATTTTTGCCAAGGCCTACCAGTTGCGTAAAGTCTGGAAACTTGAACCTGTTTTGATACGCTACTTAAATAAAAACTATGGCCCTATCGACTTCAGTGACCCGAATAGGCACCTGCCTTTGGATTGGCGGCATCCCGACAGTCACGCAATTTACTGGGGTGTTAAAGGCCTCCAAATAGCCGCTAAAGAGCAGGACCGTGAGATTGGGATGACCGAAACCAACACCGACCGTATCGTCTTTCATAGTTTGCAGAATTTATTCCGCAACGGCAAAATGTTCATCTATGATGTGCCGCTTCAAGCATCCTCACAGGATTCTTCGCAAGAACCACGGGTGCAGATATTCAAGGAAGTATTTTTGCGAATGGACCTAAGGATGTTTGAGCCGTACAATAAATGTGTGCTGGCAAATCTCGAAAAATACAAAGACGACGAAAGCAGCTATAGGTCCCTTCAAAACGGCCATCGCAATATGCTCAAGAATGCGTTGCTTAATTTTTATCAATCTGGGCATGAGCGCCAGGCGCAAAAAATTTACAATCAATTGAGAGAACTATATCCCTTAGAGGAATTTAAAGTAACGCTCGTGGAATTTGCAAGGAAGCGCCTGCTTGAAGAGCTCGAGACAATCGGCATTAACGATGCAAAAGAGCAGATAATATCGCTTCTTCGGGAAAGCTACTTCAGATACGCACTGCGTGACGATAACGAGGCATCCGGCAGAGAGAAACTGGCGGAAGAAGTTCATAGTTATTACCAGGGAAAATATAGAGATGAGAACAGGATTGACCTGCCTGATTTTAGGTTGTTAAGATACTTCGCACTTATCGACTTCCTTAATGACCAGCAATATCCGCCTAACTTAAGAGGCA
>CAYGBH010000106.1:0-11225 GCA_964348055.1 uncultured Pirellulales bacterium | reverse complement strand
TGCAGGAGATGTCCAAAACGCGCTTGTCTCTTTTCAGAGAGCAGGAGGAAGCGGTAGCCTCCGGCCGGCCCTGGCAGTCACTGTACCTCGACAGCCCGCACGAATGCTGCCCCTGTGCCATTGCTTGATTCGTTGTCCAACGTAAACGACAGAGGATTGCCTGCCTCCGGGCACCTATTTGCCCTGCCCTTTGGAAAACGCAAAAGGCATCATCGAAACCGAGGTAAGGATCGCAGGATCTGTTCCAAAATAGTTTGTTTAGATTATGCAAAGGCTGTATAATCTGCCTGTGAATTCCAAAGGGTAATCTCTTGAAGCGCGGAGGCTTCGCTTTGTCTGATGTGACCGGAGATATAGAGAGCAGAGAAACCGAGCAACCCAAAAAGCTGCTTGTGCTGGCAGTCCTTTTCGCATCTATCGCTGCCGTTGTAATGCCTGCTCTTATCGCGCGAGCGCTCTACACCGCCGAGGGCATTAGCAGGCATGCTCTCCTGACCCTCTTGGGTCTTCCAGCAACATCTCTACTTGTCATGTTCCTCACCATTGTTGTGACCGCACGGACTCGCATGGCGGGAGCTCTGGATTTTGTCTGGTATCGTTCGACGCGTTCGGAGGTGATAAAGGCTTTTCTGCTGATTCTCGCTATACCTCTGGTGAGTTCTGCATGCGGCTTGCTCATGGTCAAAGTGGGTCTGCCATTAGAAAGGGACATGTGGTTCTGGGCAGATCAAAAAGGGTTAGCCTTTTTTGTGACTCTGACTGTCTTAACAGCAGTCCTTGCGCCTATTCTGGAAGAGATATTTTGGCGAGGCTATGTTCAAGGCACACTTGCACGCGTCGTCGGTGGATTTGTAGCCTGGTTGGGGCAGGCACTTCTCTTCGGTGCGGTCCATCTCGCCCCATTGGGCGGATTTGTCCGTCTGTTCTTTTTCGGCCTGATTACTGGTGCATGGCGCTGGCGCCGCAGGACGCTGGTGCCCATCATCATTGCCCATATTGCTCTCAATTCTCTGTGGTGTGTTGCTCGGTGGCCGGGTTGGCTGGACTTTACAAGGGTAAGAATAACGACCGATTACTTGGCTGAATACAAGGCGATAGTCGGCGTCGATGAACTTGACCCAAACGACAATGCACGCGACTTCTACGAGAAGGCGCGCCAATCTGTCATAGACGTGCCTAATGAATGGTATCAGGTCAAGGATATGTGGCCTGTGCACTGGTCGGAGGAACAGTGTGTTGCAATATCGTCCTGGCTCTCAGCCAGCGAACAGGCCCTGGACTATGTCGTAAAGGGCAGTCAGAAACCGTACTACTGGCCCGAATTCAGCGGGTCGCTCATGCTTGCCGCTATTCCGGATATCGCTTGGGTCAGAAACGTTACGTCAGCTCTCTACGCCCGATCACAACTTTATGCGGCAGACGGCGAGTTAGATCATGCGATTTCAGACCTCGTTACATGCTTTCGATTAGGCGCTCATTTCACCGGCAGATGGGTATTGGTTGCTCAGATACGGGGGAGCTCAACACGGGGATTTGCTATGAAGGGGGCATTTAGCATTCTGGCGAATACGCAGGTACAGCCTGTAACGCTGCGCCATCTTCAGACAAGACTTGAGCAACTTCGGGCCGATGGAATGCATTCACTCGATTTCACGGCAGGGAGATTGGTGTTCTATGATTGTATCCAACGTATGTTTACTGACGACGGTAACGGCGATGGATACATACCTGAGGTTGCGTTACGCATTCCGGGACCATGGAAGTCATTTCTGCCTGGTTTTTCTGAACAACAGAAACACGACTTGTTGAAACTGGATAGGCGCCAGACGACGATATTGACGGATGAGCTGTTTGACCGCCTTGCCGAGGCTACGAAAATGACCGCCTGGCAGTTTCAAAACGATGCGAATCATGTCAGGACAGGCATCGAGACGGTTATCGAGCGTAATGCTTATATAGCTTTTCTCGCAGGTAGCTATATTAAGACGCTGGATCTTGCCAGTCGCATGGAGACCGACCTGGAGGCGTTGATAGCAACCGTTGCGATTCTGCGATACGAGGCTGAGAGGGGGCAACTGCCGTCAAGTTTGGAGACGCTTGTGGATGAAGGCTATCTCAGGGCGCTCCCGCAGGATAGCTACAGCGACGGACCGCTTATCTATCGACGAACTGACGACGGCTTCATATTATACAGCCTTGGTGCTGATTTTGATGACGATGGAGGCACACCCAGCAGATGGGGCGAAGGCGAGAAGGGTGGTGACCAGGTTTTCTGGCCGGTCGAGGGGTCCCAAAGCATACATTATGGTCTATTGATGAAGATCAAGCACAATTGGCCCGCACGCAATTAGCGAGGAATCGTCTGGCATGGCCCACTCTATAACTGGCTATCCTACGAAGATTTTTAGCTATTGGCCAGCAGTGAGCCACTGGTAACAGAACTCGGCTAAATCCTGCTCATCGATTTTGTTATCGTCAATCAAATCGGCTGTTAATGGGTTTTCACTCTTGCGCCATTCTTCGGCAAGAACGCAGTAGTCGCGGAAATCTACAAATCCATCGCCGGTAAAATCTGCCGAGCCGGCTTTCGGCCCCAGCTCGGCGAAGATGCCCCAGCCTGAGCCGTCCTGGCCATCACTTTGCCAGACTGTGAGAAATTCGCCGTTTTCCTTCATTGCAACAGCCGGATACTTCTGGTCGTCGAGCGCATGAGTATTAACCTGGAATTCGTCACCGATGGGGCTGCCCAGGCTGTCATATCGCTGGCCGAAGATATTTCTTTCATTGATGTCGGGGTCAACTTTACTATCCCACACAATCACAAACTCGCCCTGGTCGTTCATTGTAACTCGAGGGTTCTGTTGTGTCCCGGTAAGGGTCGTGTTAACGACGAACTGCTCACCGGCTGCAACGGCGTCAAATGTGTAGCACCGGGCATGGATATCATCATCGCTGGCCCTCTTAG
This sequence comes from uncultured Pirellulales bacterium, assembly GCA_964348055.1. GTDB lineage: Bacteria > Planctomycetota > Phycisphaerae > Sedimentisphaerales > Anaerobacaceae > JAUXAL01. The sequence goes on along the minus strand of CAYGBH010000106.1, from coordinate 8,260 downwards.
GGTCGCCGTCCCAGGCCACCACGAAACCTCCGCTCCAATCTATGGCAATCGATGGACTGGTGAGGGAGCTAAAACCGACTGTGCTTGCCTCGAAAGGATCCGACTTGGCTGTACCATCTGCATTATAAAGTCGTGCCATTATTGAGTTGGAACTTCTATCCTGCATCCAGACAATCGCGAAATTGCCGTTATCATCCATTGCTACATCCGGGTTGCGACAGCCCGGCAGCAGGTTAGCTTCAAACTCCTGGCCGATAGCCAGGCCGTTGCTGTCATACAACTGACAGGATACTACCCACTCATACGGCTTTGCCTCCAACTTATCGCTCTCCCATACAACCGCAAAAGCGCCGGCGGCGTTCATAGCGACCTTCGGAACTCGTTGTCTGCTTTCAGTATGGCTGTTGACGCCGAACTGGTCACCAAGAGGCTGGCCGTTTGGGTCGAACTGCCTGCCAAAAATATCTTCCTCGCTTATCCCTGGGCCGTACCAAACCACAACAAAATTGCCTGCAGCATCGGTTGCGACCGATGCCTCTTTTTGGTTGCCGGAGGTGGTGGTGTTGATTTGAAATTCACTGCCGATTGGACTTCCATCTGCGTCAAAGCGCCGGCAGAAAATCTCGTTTGACCTGGGCCATTCAAAATAACTGTTCCACACCACAATAAAATTGCCGTTTGTATCGACTGCTATAGCAGGGTTCGCCTGGTTACTGTCGGTGTGTGTATTTACCTGGAACTCGGCCGGGCAGGCCATCGCTGCAGCTAAAGCTATTACCACAGCCGCTAAATAATCTCGCTTGAGCGCCATAATGCTTTCCTCCTTTTATTTAGAGTGCGAATCGCATTATACCGGCTTAGCTCCGGCCGTCCAGGAAAAAAACAAACAGCGCAACAGTATCTTGGAATCGGCTTTAGAAGTATATCAGCGTAAAAAATGTTTACAATATCGTGAGGAACTGCCCAAAATATAAATTACAGGTAATCACATTTTGCTTTGCCTATTTGCCCATTGAAAAGCATACAGGAGCAGTTCGGAGGAACTACTTATATTTAATTTTTCTTTGATGCGGGCGCGGTAAGTCTCAATAGTTTTTACACTCAAGCAGAGTTGTTCAGCGATCTGACGGGTTCCCCTGCCTTGGCCGAGCAGACTAAATACGTCCAACTCACGATCAGTTAGACGGTCTATTGGTGATGTACCAGCACCAGAGCCATTGTCACCAAGCAAGCTGTGCAACACTTTTTCTTTCATTTTTTCACTGAGATATAATCGACCGTCCAAGACTTGGCGAATTGCCGTTATGACTTTCTTAGTGGCTTCCTGTTTTGTTATGTACCCCTTTGCTCCCGCTCTAATAGCACGTTCGGCATAAAGAGATTCCTGGTGCATAGACAGAGCTAAAATGGGTAAGCCTGGGAAGCGGGTCTTGATATCTTTTATCAACTCCAAGCCGCTTGTATCTCCAAGAGAAATGTCAACCGTAACCACATCTGGTTTCAGATTTTTGATGGCTTTGATCGTCTGAGGTGTATCTTCAGCCCAACCACATACAACAATATCCTTTTCCCTATTTATCAGATCTGCAAGCCCTTCTCGGACAATAGGATGATCATCAACGACCAGAATTTTTCTTCTATCTTCGTTGGATCTATTTTGCTGTTCTGCACGAACCATAGATTCTCTTTCTATTACAGATTTTCTTCATTTGGTAACACACAGGTCACAATTGTCCCTCCGTTGGTGCCTTTGTAAATATCGAGCGAACTGTTTATTATCTCGGCTCGATATCGCATAATCTTTAAGCCCATGCCTTCGCCATGGCTCAGTTCTTCCGGAAAGTCCAGGCCATCATTTTCCACCGTCAATGTTAAGCCATCATTCTTGCTAGTCAAGTCAATCCTTATCTTCTTGGCTTTTCCATGTTTGATAGCATTGGTGATAGCCTCTTGCGCAATTCGATATAGATTTATCGCTACTGAAACATCATTGATTGAAGCAGCTTTTTCGCATTTTAAAGTGCATGAAACTTCAAACAGCTGTTCCGTATTTGCCGTTAATTCATGTAATGCTGATACCAAGCCATTTCTATCCAAATCAATGGGATGAAGTCCTTTGGCAAGATTGCGCGTCTGTTCTGCTGTCTCACCAACGAGTGAATTTATTTTTTCGGCATATGGCACTTCTTCAGATAGTGATCTTTCGGTCAATTTCTCTGCCAGTACCTCCATCATAAATTCAATCCCTGTAAGTTGTTGGCCGATACTGTCGTGCAATTCCTGCCCTATTCGCTGCCGTTCTCGCTCAATGATGTTCAATAGTTCTTTCTCTAAACCCTTGCGCCTCTCGATCTCCTCCAGCAACTGCTTGTTAGTTTTTATTAGTTCTGCCGTACGAGCCTGTATTAGCTCTTCCAAATGACTGTGGTGTTTCCTCAAATCCTCTTCCATCCTCTTGCGCTCGGTGATGTCTTCGCCGGAACTGAGCATCCCTACAGCATTCCCATCCTCATCCCGCAGCACCACAACGTGCCATTTTATGATCTTCTCCTCACGGTTTTTCGTCAGGACCAGGCTCTCAAAATACTCGAGGGATGCTGTGTTTCCTGTCATCAGTTCCTCGAAACAAGCTTCCGCGTGCTTTCTCTCAGCAGCCGGCACGAAGTTGTCGAACCAGTTCCTGCCGATAATTTCGACTTCGTTACAGCCTAAAATTTCACTGCCCTTTCTGTTTATCAGTGTTACGTTACCCTCGCTGTCGAGAACAACGAGGATAACACCCACTATGTCCAGATACATTTGGGCCTTGTCCTTCTCCTTCCCGAGCGCCTCCACAGCGAGAGTGCGTTGCTTAAGTGAATGCCAAACTGGTCTGACTAGTAACCAGTACAGTATGGGGGTACCCAGCAGGGTTAATAAGACCGGGTCTGCAATAACTTTCCAGCCGCTTTTCAAAGGCAATACATGCAGCAGAGCCATGATGGCGGCCTCACAAAGGAAAATCGTCACCAGCATTTTGATAAAGAGCAGAACCGTTTCCTTATATTCCCTCTTGCCTACGCGGGCGGTTCCTTCGCTCTTTTTGCTTTCAGGAGTAAGCATCTTTCAATCTCTAATGCACAAATACGCCCTTGATTCTAATGATTGCCGCTCGCAACTTCAAGGTAAAACTCAGCCGATCGACCCACGAACGATAGAAATGCAATCCATTGGCGGGATATTCCTGAACCAATGAGAATCGCTCCAGCCCAGTTCAATTACGCCCCTCAAACTGTATCTACCAAGCGCTGCGGGTGGACACTCAGAGCACCAACCAGAGCGAGCATAACCTGGAAAATTGTTACCTGCGAACCAACAACCGGTTTGGCGGCGATTCGGTGGAAAGGCATTGCCTTTAGTCCGACCAGTCGTAAGGCTCGATTTAATCCAAAGACTACGTATGTTGGCGAAGCACAGGCGTTTCCGCCTGCGCTCATCATTCTTCAAAAAGGTTACTCAATCACGATCACCATGTCGGACATTTGGCTGTGTTGGGTGTCTGTCCCACATTCCGGATTGCTACATCCTATGAAGAACTCGCCAGCTACCTCCGGTGTAATCTCCACAAAGGTTACCTTGCCTTTAGGCGTATCTACGTTGATGCCCAAAGCTGGAACCCAGATCCCGTGTGAAAAAGGCTCGAGCCAGTGATCTCCGACACAACAGGGTCGCCTTTCTTCAGTTGGATGGTGTTGGGGATCTATGTCTAATTCGTCGTTTCAGCCGGATGTGCGCTTAGCCATTCGTAGACGACATGGGACAGATCGTGCTGCGTATTGTGTACCTCGGCAGCGGCAGTCTTGGCGGCTGCCAAGTCTTCGCTGGTAAGTGCATCAACGAGAGCTTGCGCACTATCCTCAAAGAGAACCGCCGCACCTGCCAGGTCCTTCGGCCAAGCTACCGCAAGAGTGACGATCAGGGCTTTCTGGACCTTGCCCAGGTTGCGCGGGCTAACTTCAGCCATGGTCTGGGCTGCTTCGATCTCTTCTGACATGTCGTGGAAGCCTGTAGTGTCGATAATGTCAATCGCAGCCAAAATCTGAGCAACCAATGCTGCCTTGTCTGGCTGAAGGACTTCGAGATAGAAGTGTTCATCCTGATACCACAAACCTACGCCATCAGCCTTGCCGGCAACGGCGAATTCAAGATCGTAAAAGTCAGGCGGGGTATTAGCATCAATGAGAAGATCGAAAGTATATGAATCCGGCGTTACACTTCCGGAAATACCTCCATTCTGACCGTTGTCATAAGTGAAATAAGGTGGATTGTTCACCTCTTGACGCGTCCAGATATTGTCAGGACTGTTGGCCTCGCTCCAGATCAGTAGGTTGTTCTGGTCATTCACCTGGCCACCTGTCTCAAGACGTTTGAGTTGTACTGCGAACTTGTCGTAGCCATCCAGCACATCCACCGAGAGAGTTACGACATCACCTGGCGTGGCCCGAAAGGTTTTCAAATGACCCCGAACCTTACCGTTAAGTTGGGTGCCAAGGTCAGTGAGAACCCTGGTAGAGCTTACCTGCATTTTCCCAGTCAACAAGTTTACGCCGTGGCAACTACTGCAACTATTGCCTTCAGAAGTTGCCCACGACGGCCTGCCCTGTACCGGTCCTGCCAAAACAATGCACAGTAGACCGATAGTTACCCACATCGTTCTTGTCCTCATTACTTTTCTCCAAACTTTAATCTATCGCCGACCGAAATTCGTATAGGCCCACTCTGAGGTCGGTGCCAGAGGAGGCCCATTTAACATAACTTTAGTATAGCCAAACGGAATTCTTGGAAAATCAGGGAGGGCCTGATTTTGACGTAGTGTTAACCACTATTCTGTCTATAAGGGAATCCCTTACAGCGTATGCTTGAGAAAACAGTGGGAGCTGTAGAGAGGCTTGTAGGATGTCCCATTGAGGCGGAGAGAGCTCAGGAAAGAATCGACAATCTTGCAACTCAGTTCAAGGCTGAAGCCGAGGTATGCGGGTTCTTATTTTTGGCCCCACCTGCCCCGTGCGAATAAGGCCACTGCTGTTAATTGGTGCGGAGTCCTATAGGTGGGGGGTGCAAACGCGAGGAATTCTTTATCCTTCCCCGATTTTATCCCGTTTACACATCTCACGAGCCATGGGCACGAGTCGCCGTTACCGCAGCCAAGATGAGCATTGTCTTTTGAGTTAAAATCCCGTAGAATCCGCAATATGTAAAAGGCTGAAATCAAGCGTATTGCCGAAAGGAATTAACAATGGCAGAGGAAAATATAACCAGTAATTCAGGATGTGAGAGTCCTTCACACACCCAACACTTGTGCTACATAGTGTCCCAAGGTTTTCATCTTAGCGACGAAGCTGAATATCAAGCCATGGTACAGGAGCCGCAGTTCAAATGCCGACACTGTGGACGAGTAGCAAAAAGCGAGAATAATCTTTGTAAGCCGGTCAAACTGTAACTGTATCGAACAGTGGTTGGCCGTGCGGAATTGAGGGGCCAAGATATGGAGAAATTCGGGTCTATTGATGAAGTCCTGGATGTTGCCATAGACCGAGAGAATGAAGCTCGTGATTTTTATATGAAATTGGCTGATATGGTAGAGAGTCCGGAGATGGTCAAAGTGCTTTCAGATTTGGCCTCGGAAGAGATGGAGCATAAGGCAAAGTTGGAAGCTGTTAAGGCTGGGGGAATAAGCATAGGCAAGGAAGCGGTTGGCAACCTTGGTATCACCTGTCATGTAAAGGACGTTGAACCATACGCCAAGATGAGTTACGTTGACCTACTTGTTGTTGGAATGAAAAAGGAGGAGGCTTCACGTAAGCTTTACACCGAATTGGCGGCAATAGCTCAGGAGCAAGAACTGAGAGATATTTTCCTGAGGTTAGCCCAGGAAGAAGCTGGACATAAACTGCGATTTGAAATTGAGTACGATTTGATGACGTTCTAAAAGCCAGTCAATGCAAGGAGTGTATCGAGCGGCGGACGATGGTGAGCAATTGAAGAGTTGGGATATGAAGAAACTCAGGTCTATTTACGAAGTTCTGGATTTTGCAATAGCTGGAGAGATAAATGCACACGAACTTTACACAAAGATGGCGGCCATGGTAGAGAATCCGTGGATGCGCAGGACCATCGAAGGTTTCGCACAGGAAGAGCTGCAGCACCGGGCAAAGTTGGAAGCCGTCAAGGCTGGCAAGATTGCCTTGGAACGAGAGGAAGTTGGTGACCTCGGCATCGCTGACACGCTCGAGGACATTAAGCCCCACCCGAGCATGGACTACCGTGAATTGCTCGCGTTCGCCATTAAGAAGGAGGATGTTTCCCATAGCCTTTATACGACAATGGCGTCGATATTCTCAGAGCCGGAGTTGAAGACACTTTTCCGAAAGTTGGCTGAGGAAGAAGCAGACCATAAGCGGCGATTTGAAATTGAGTACGATTTGATGACGTCCTGAAAGCCAGTCAATGCAAGGAATGTATTGAGCGGCGGCTGGCCAATAAAATAGGAAAGGAGAAAAAATGTCTGAGGAGATTATTGGAAAAGTATCAGATTTCTTTGCCCACCCTGTAGTAGCTGGTATCGAGTTGACGGCAGCTTTAAAAGTTGGAGATAAAATCCACATTAAGGGACATACTACCGACCTTACAATGACGGCCGATTCGATACAGATTAACAATGAACAGGTTGCAGAAGCTAAGCCAGGCGACTCTGTCGGCGTGAAGGTTAGTGAGCGGGTAAGAAGTGGGGATTTGGTCTATAAGATTACTGACTGAACAATCCCCACCCGCCACGGCTGGCCAATGTAATAAAAAGCATGAAATATCGTGCCTATCTTGACATTGAGACTACGGGCCTGAGCCGCCACTATGCGGATTTAACAGTCATTGGGATTGCCCTTGAGAAGGGTGGAAAATGTCAAGTTGTCCAGCTTATTGAAGACGATTTATACGAAGAGATGCTGCTCAAAAACCTCGAAGGTGTAGATGAGATTTATACTTACAACGGCAGCCGTTTTGACCTACCCTTTATTAAAGCTAAACTTGGAACAGACTTGAAGCAATGCTTTAAGCACACCGATTTGATGTACGATTGCTGGCGTCAAAATCTGAAAGGTGGACTGAAAGTAGTTGAGAGATTGCTGGGTATAGAAAGGCGGCTGACAGGTGTAGATGGGTATATTGCTGTGCGGCTGTGGTACGATTATATGAATAACAACAATAAAAAAGCCCTGCAAACGCTGCTGGCCTATAATGAAGAAGATGTTGTTAATTTGCGGGTGCTCAGGCAAAAACTTAGCGTCAAATAGCCACTTCTAACTGTTCATATAATTGCAGAGGTGTGCGAATAAAGACGCACATAAGTATCGTGAGCGGCGATTGAGGGACGTTGGAGTTGTTGCCTATCCTTCCAAGCATAAGCTCAAATAATGTTGCATAACCATAAGATAGACCAGATACTGGGAAAAGCTGGTTTCAGCGGATGTAGTGTCAGACCCATTGGGGCCGGTCACTATAACGATTCATACTTTGTGGATTCAGACAAGGGTAAGTTTGTACTGAGAATCGCACCGCCGGACAGCATACCGAAACTGTTCTACGAAATTGATATGATGAAGTCCGAGGTCAATATCCACCGCCTGGTAAGAGAGCAAACCGACCTTCCCGTGCCTGAGATTGTCTATCATGATTTTTCGCGGGACCTTCTCGAAAGGGATTATCTTATAATGGAATACATGGAAGGCAGTTCAGGATTCTTCGACGATAAAGAGCTGGGCCATTATGTAAAACAGCTTCATACAATCAAATCGGATAAATGCGGATACCCTGAGCGTGCAGCGGCGACTGGAAAAAACTGGCCCGATATTTTTTTTATGTATGCTGAGCTGATTTTCAATGACTGTCTGTCATGCGGAGTAATTGACAACGATGAACACAAACAATTTTTGTCAATATATGAAAAGTATCGAGATGCTGTTGTGGATGTTTGTCCTTCTCTGCTTCACCTTGATTTGTGGACTCAGAATATTCTTACCATGAACGGCAGGATAACAGCGATACTTGATTTCGACAGGGGATTGTACGGAGATCCGGAGCTTGAATTTGCAGTGCTCGATACATACGGACACAGCAATCCTGAATTTTTCAAAGGATATGGAGAGCCTCGTCCTGCTGACTCAAAAGCCCAGGTTCGCCAGAAGCTGTATATCGTATATGAGCTGATAAAATACGCGTTCATTCG
>CAYGBH010000105.1:0-11332 GCA_964348055.1 uncultured Pirellulales bacterium | reverse complement strand
GTTGTCATCGCAGTTGCCACGGAGGTGCTCAGTAATATCACGCTTAGCACCGCACAAATTGTTATTAATTTCTTTTTCATTTCATTTCTCCTTCACAATTCTTCTGCATATAACAGAAAAATCCTGATAGCAATTACATTAACCCTTAATTTGAAGGGCCTTGCGCAATGGCCCTCCGCATAAATAAGGTTTACAACTTTCACAGGCCGGCGTAGGCGGGCCGCGGGGCAGTCGAGCAAAAACAGGTTCTTGTGAAAAATTAACGGACTGCCCGGTTCGCGCAGCCGAGCAGTTGGTTGGTTGAATCAGGTAGAGCGAAAAGTTAAGCATCGCAAATTGACGTACTCTGAGCCTATCCTCGTTTCGTACAGAGGTAAGAGAGTATCCGGATCGGAAGCAAAATTGTGAAACATCCTTTCTGTGCGGTATTCCGGCTAAATGGTGAAGCAGGCCTATGTACTGCGTACCTTCGATGTCACTACGCAGACGGCCGGAATTTCCAAGCTGATGTAAGCAAACAGTACTAACAGGCGATTTTCGCTTAATATGTTTTTTGGAGCTAAGATGTGTAGCCAATTGGGGAAGAGCTTGTATTCCGGCCTGACCTGCCCATAGCAGGCCGGCCAAGGCTGCCAGCCAAACCTTATAGTCTTTAACCAGTGAAACGTAAAGGAATCCCGTTAAAACCATTAGAAGCGCTCCAGGTACGGGGGGCAAAGACCTTACGCCTACAGGTGAAGCCGGCAAGTTCGTAAAGCTAACGGGTGGCTTTTGAAATTCTGCGGCGATAGCTGCCAGGTGGGAATTACAGGGTTCGGTAACTTGGCTTGTTTCGGGTACAAAGCGACTATGCGCATCTGAACTCGCCGACGAAGCGCAAGCAACGAAATCACTGTTGCAATCGCTCATCGTTGGTGTGGCCTTTGCGGCCATCACCACAACGAGCGGCAGCAGTATAATCAACAATTTACTGCTTTTAGTTAACACCTCTCCTCCATCTCCTCATAGAGTGCCTTATCCTTGAGCAAGTAAGCTCAAGGCCAACTCATCCCTATGTAGATAGCTTAAGATATGGCCCTCCTCCTCTGAGGTACCATTTAATAAATTAGCTTATCAAGATTTAAACTGCAGGTCAAGAAAAAAATGAAAAAAATTTACACCTTCGAGAAATTTTGTTGCGGGATAATCAAGCAAGATATGTGAGTACCACCTTTGGACTACTCCCAAAGTGGTATAACGAGGGCTTCTTACAACGTATGTCTCTTTAGGGACGGTGTTTATAGTCAGGAGAAAATGCTTGGGCACAACAAGGTACCGGTGGATTTTTGGGCTCCTTGATGTGCCTAAAGGGGGGGGAATCATGCAGGCGGGTTTTGATTAATCTGCAGTAGCAAATGGAACGCGTCCTATCACATTAGCTGGAAAGTTCTCTTGCATCAGTCACAAATCTTAAGAGCATACCAATTTTGCTTTTGACGTGGACCTTTCGGTAAATATTTCTTGTGTGAGTCTTTACCGTGCCGGGCCTTATACGCAAGTACCTGGCTATGTTGCCATTCTGCAGACCCTGACAAACAAGTTCCGCTATTTGACGCTCACGAGGGGTCAGACTATACCGCTTTTGCACGTATAACCACTGCTTTTTGTCAAGCAGTATGACCGTGGAGTACTTATGGTGGGCATCACCCTCGGCGACATTCTCGATTGGTAAATCCGGCAATTGGAGCATAGTTAACTACCTTTCTGCAATCGTTCGAGCAGACGCTGTGCCTCGGCCAGGTCTGTGGTTAATAAACCCCCGATTCGGTTCTCTAAGTCCAAAGTTTGGTTCAAGTGTTCAACAGCCTTGTCCTTTTGTCCGAGTTCGGCAAAAGCTCTTGCTAAATGAAAATGTGAAGCAACCATCGATGGCACTCCCTTCGGATAGAGTTCGATACATGTAGTGAAATCCTGGACAGCCTTATTAAATTGACCCAGTCGGTAATACGCTACACCGCGAGTATCGATAAGATCAACATAGTTCGGTGCTATCTTTAGTCCCCTCTGAGCAAGCTCGAGCGCTTGTTGATATTTACCTTGCTTTTCACACATGATCCAGGCCAGATTGTTGATGGCGATTAGATTGTCAGGCTCAAGTTGAAGGAGTCGTTGATAGAGCAGAACCGGTTCGTCAGATTGGCCGATGGTGGGTAACAGTATAGCCAGAGCAGTCAGGGCCTCAGCAGAATCAGGATCATTTTTCAGTATCATCCGGAGTATATCTTCGGCTGCCTTTTTAGCCTGGTCATCCTCAGTCATCAGATCCTTGGCAATACTGACTGGCGTTTGATTGTCTTTGGGGCGCTTTTGGTACCAGTCCGTAACATTCTGAACCAGTTGGCCCCACAACCCGTCGTCTTTTAGTAATGATGCTTGCGCTAATAACGGAGCTGGGTCATTTGGTTCAGACTGAAGCAAAGAGTCAAATTCCCTTTGAGCATCCGGCTTGTTGCCGTTTTTGTACAGGGCAACGGCCAGAGCGATGTTACATCTTCGGCGAGTTGAGGCATCGCACACAGTTAGCTGCTCTCTTAACAGATTCACAGCTTTTTCGGGTTCGCCCGCTGCAATGTATGTGCTTGCCAAGTACCGTGCAGTATCAATGTCATTTGGGTCGAGTTCACGCAATACGTTAAGAGTAGCAATCGCCAAGAGCGGTGACCGCACTGCCTCCGTCCGAGCTTTCAACAGTAGCAACATCTTATCGTTGGATTTATGGGCAAGACCTCGCAAAGCAGCATCCATAGCCTTTCCGGGCTCTCCCTGACTCAGCGCGATATCTCCCAACAGCACCCAAGCCTGGCTAATTGCAGGTTGGTCTTCGGTTATCTCCTGAAGAATGCGCTCAGCATTTTCAGTTGCAGGAGCCGTTCTTTCGGTCAGTAGTAAACGCGCTTTGAACAGCCGCAGCTCAACATCGTCAGGATTCGATCCCAAAGCTTCGTCAAGGATAGTCCTGCCCTGACGGACTTTGCCGGTGTCCTCAGATGCTAAGAGCAACAAAATAGCACGTTTTTGGATTTGGACGTTGTTCGAATCCAGAGACAGTGCCTGTTGTACATCAGCGATGGCTTTATCTGGCTGGCCCAGAGAACGATAGAAGTCGCTTCTGGCTACCCACACCTGGGCGTTGTTAGGCTCAATGGCAGTAACATGCTCAAAATCTTCTATTGCCTTATCAGTCTGCCCTAAGGAAGCAAATGTTCTGGCGCGAAGGATATAAGCTGATGCGTTGTTAAGGTTGTTTACTATTTCATCGCAAAGTCTTAACGCATCTGCTGGTTTGTTCCGATGAACACTGATCTGGATTTGTGCAGCAGTTACCGGCAGCGAGTTGGGGTCCTGAATTTTTAGTCTGGTCAGTAATTCCTCGGCCTCGTCAAACTTTTCCTGTTGCATCTCGAGTAATGCAAGAGATAAGCAGGCAGCTTGGTTATCAGGGTCATTATTGAGAACGTCCTGCAGAATGTCCGAGGCCGAACTTAACTGACCTTGTCTGAGGTGGCTCTGCAATTGCAGTTGCTGAAGTTGCGGGTGATAGAGCTCTTGTTGCGAAGCACGGTTCAGTATCTCATCAGCCTGTTCATATTCTTGCGCTTTGTACAGCGCGGCAACGGCAGGAATGATGATGCGAAGGTCATTGGGCGATCGGCTCAAGGCGTCACGGTATGTAGAAATTGCCAGCTGCAGCTCGCCAGCTTGGTCACAGGCCGCTGCCAGGAGCATACGGCTTGCCTGGTCATCTGGATTTGCCAGCAGATTTTCCTGCAGAAGCGAAGTAATTTGGGGATAACGAATTTTGAAATCGTCCGCGACAAACCAAATTCTAGCTTGTTCATATCGCCATTGCCAGCCATTTTCTCCCTCGAGTGACTTGATGTCATTGATGAGTTGTTGGGCTTGTTCGAGGTTTTTCATAACCGGGTCGGTACTTAAAAGCCAGCGTTTGATAGGAATGTCATTCGGCTGTTTCTGTGCAAGCAAGTTAAGCAGTGGGTGAACATTTTCTCTCTTATCCCACCGAATGTATAGTTCGGCGAGCAGCAAACCTAATTTGCGGTGGGCAACAGGTTGCTCAATGCGCCCCAATGCATCTTTAATAATTGCTTCACATTTTTCTTGATTACTTTGCCGGTCTAACAAAACCGCAAGGTATCTTACCAGCCCGACAGCCTCAGGAAATTCCTCTATCGCTTCGTCCAAAATCGATATTGCCTCTTCTATTTTGTTTTGAGCAGCGAGCAGCTCAACTTCGGCCATAGCGGTTTTCAGTTGAGAAGGATGAGCTTTCTTTATTTGGCTTACCAGCACCTTAGCGCCGGCGAAATCCCCTCGCTGCATTGCGAGCTGGAACTGTAACAGTTTGACCTCCGCAGCGCCGTTAGTGGCTCTCTCCAGTGCGGACAACTGCTTTTCCATGTCCTGCCGCATTTGGACATTTTCATCCGTTGAGCTTGCCGCCAATAGTCGCAATTGAGCTTGTGAATAGAGTAAAACCGCCTCAAGATTTTCCGGCGACAGTTGCGCTGCTCTGCGAGCGTGTTCTGCTGTCTCAGCCCAGTTCCTGGACTGAGATAACAGCCTGGCAAGTCCTAAACGCACTTCGAACGAATCGGGCCTTTCAGCAACCAGAGTCCGTAAATGCCGCAGTGCCGATTGTGCGTCGCCTAACCTGGAAAGAGCCGATGCTAACGTTAATCGTGTTCGGGTAGATTTATCACCTAATTCCATTGCGCGGCGCCAGCATTTAACCGCCTCATATGTATGCCCTTTCTGGTCGGCCACAAGACCTTCCAAGTATGCAACGGCCGCGTGGAAGATATCTTTTTGGTGCAACTCGGAGATACATTCGGCGGCGCGTTCAAGCTGGCCACCCCGGATAAACAGTTCCGTAGCTATTGGCATAAAATCCCAGGGTTGAGAAGAAAGCTTTTCTAACCCTGTTTCGGCTATTTTTAGCAACTTCTCTTGCGACTGTGATTTCAGTGCGAGCTGTGCCCAGCTTTGCCAGAGACCCTGGTCTGCCGGTGTAGCCGCTTGCACAGCTGTGAGGTGTTTCTCTGCCTTATCCAATACGTTTGCATCGATGTATCCTCCGGCAAGGCGCAACTGTACGGCAGGGTCAGATAAATCCTGTTTTTCGGCCTGCTCCAGGTCAGCTAAGGCATTGGGCCTGTCTTTGTTTCTTAGATGGAAACCGGCACGGATTATATAGGCCAAGGCCGAGGACGGATTATCCTTTACCGCTTGATTGAACCAATGGGCCGGCGGATCCGGGAAATCTTCAGGTCGTTGCTCTATAAGCCGACCTAATGTTTCATAGGCTGATATCTGGTCAGGATGCCCCTGCAAAATGGTCTTCAATTCCTCTACCGCTTCACTGAACTTTCGTTGTCCGACTAGCGCCAAGGCCAACATCCTGCGAAGCCTGGGGTCATCTTTTGTTTTTAGTTGTCTTTTGGCAATTAACTCAGCCTCGCCGTGCGTACCCATTCCTAAATAGACTGTTGTAAGCTGCATGGCGGCTTCGAAGTTGTCTGCATCCATTCTCAAGACAGTTCGATAAGCCGTTGTTGCCTGCTGAATGTTACCGGCTTTGAGAGGTCTGATGTTGAGTTGTGCATTAGCGTATTTGAGCAGCACAGGCACATCGTCTTGGTTAACAGCGAGATAACGGCCCAGATTCTTTGCTGCTTCTTCCCATTCATGTTCCTCATATGCCTTATTGCCAAGGATAAGTCCCCGTTCGGCCCTGCCGGCTCTCTGCCATTGGCGCAGTCCAAAAGCGGTTATGCCCAAAACAACAACGCCGATAACCAAAACAATTGCCAATTTCCAGTTAAAGTATCTTTTTGCCATTTGTCTATCCCCTTTTATCTATACACGTTCAATGTATGGGCAACCCCACGTGGTCGCCCTTAGAATTGGTTAAGGAAATTCACGCCCAATTTTTTGACTGTTTGCCAACATATCCACAAGTCCGTCTTTAGCGACAGATTTCCGACGTACTTGGTGTCGTAATAGATCCATTCCTGAAAGTCTTTCATTGGCTGTCGAGTTCTACAAATCTGCCAAAGTCCCGTAATACCCGGCCGAACCGATAGCCGGGCATCACGCCAGGATGGACACAACGTATTCTCCGATTCGGGAGAGGGTCTTGGACCGACAACACTCATCTGGCCAAGCAGGACATTGAGGAATTGAGGTATTTCGTCGATATATGTGTCCCGCAAAAACTTGCCGACAGCACTAACTCGCGGGTCGTCGGCCATCTTGAATTGTGGGCCGTCAACTCGGCTGACGATCCTTAGTTTATCTTGTATCTTATCAGCGCCGACGGCCATCGTTCTGAACTTCAGACAGTAAAACTCTTTGCCGTGCAGTCCCTGGCGCTTGTCCTTAAAAAATACCGGACCCGGCGAAGTCAATTTTATCGCCAAAGTTATGAACGGTAATATGGGAGCAAATAGACTCAACACTATTATTGCAGCAAAACAATCGACAATTCGTTTCATACTACCGACATAAGAAAACCTCGGCCAACTGGAGAAGGTCTCATTGGCACCCTGTAGTAGGCTTAAATCGAACCACGGATAAGAAATTTGCTCTAATTTTCTACTTTTGTATCGAGCTGGGCGCTCCCAATTGTATTTCGGCCCTCTTATAATGCAGTTCCGCACAAGTTGATTCTGCGGTACGCAAACGTCCGGGCCGATGACTGATGAATCTATAACAGCTCCTTGTTCAATTGTAACGTTATTACCAATAATGCTTGGGCCAACAATGACAACTTTTGGGCCGATGTGAACATTCTTTCCTAACAGTACTTTCCCGACTAATCTCGAATC
Organism: uncultured Pirellulales bacterium; assembly: GCA_964348055.1. Classification (GTDB taxonomy): domain Bacteria; phylum Planctomycetota; class Phycisphaerae; order Sedimentisphaerales; family Anaerobacaceae; genus JAUXAL01. The sequence goes on along the minus strand of CAYGBH010000105.1, from coordinate 4,445 downwards.
CTGGGATATCGTATTTGAATTTCGAATTTTGAATTCCGAACTTCGAATTTTCGAAAGCCTTGTCCTGCAAAAGTTCAGCAATCCACTTTCCGTCCCTAAATCTAATACCGCCCCACCTATATTCACTGCACGCAGCATCAACGCGCTTGACTTACACTTTTCTAAAAAAGCGGCAAAAGAATTGGGTAAAGCGCGGTCAGTTAGAACTCGGTCAAGAACATTAGTTTTAACAAAAATATGATGAGGCCAATCAACAGGAACCGGTGCCGGTTCAGCCGAATCAAAGTAAAACCGACGGAAACCTGCTACCTTACCCTGGGCCGACAATCGTATTTTTTCTCTTTTGCCCAATACCCCAGGCTCGACATTGACCGCTACCACGTCTGCTCGGATACCGGCCAGTACCCTCTCGAGCAATTCGGTGTTGATTTGCGTAGCGAACCGTCCGTTCGAAACAACAAGCCATGAGTCTCGTCTGATTTTCCGCAGTCCCAAGGCCGTCTTAAGGTGGAACTCCCTGCAGATTGGCACATTTTCCGTGTAAGAAATTATCTTTGGCGTGGTTATACAAGGTTTCACGCTCCATCCTTCTGGGGCGGCGCAAACGGCCTTGCGATCCCAGCCCCGTAGCATTGCCGGAGGTCGTCCTATGCCGCGGGGCCGGCATAAGCATGCGCTTAATCCATCAAGGACAACACCGGCGATAGGTTCACTGGAGATAGCAAACCGAAATAGACTATCACCGCTATCGGTTGTGGAGTTTTTGCTTTTGTGCATGATAATCAGGTTCATTGGTAGATTAAGGGCACACTATTTAGCAAGGTTTGAAATCGTTGGCATTATCTTCTACACTTACATAGGTAGCAGCAGCTCTGTGTTTTCTTGCTTTGCCTTTTTGCGTGATTGGTCATTTTGTGCATAATAATTGTAAGTACGACGGCAGAAACTCTGTTCGATTCGGACGTTATTTAACACTGTGCCCAGCACCTTGACATTTATTTGTGTTAGTCGTTCCTTTGCTTCTTTGAGGTCTGGAGTAGTAGTCCGGCCAGCGAAGCTGGTCAAAATAACCGCATCTCCAATCTTAGCCCATATAAGCGCATCAGGAAAAGCCAGCATGGGGGGAGTGTCAATAATCACGTGATCGTACTTTTGACTGATTATATTTATGTGCTGCATCGCGTCTGGCGAAGCTAATAGTTCGTAAGCATCGGCCCTGTTGTGAGAATCGGCCGTAAGTATATCCAAGCCCGTTGAAGTTACAGAGTAAACAGCTTGGTCAAACTCTCTTCCCAAAAGTACAGCTTGCAGTCCGTTTGAGTCTTTAGGAAGATTCAGCAAGCGCACAACATCAGGTTTTCTCAAGTCGCCGTCTATAAGCAAAACCTTCTTCCCGGACCCGGCCATACTTGTTGCCAAATTAATGGCAAAGGTAGTTTTGCCTTCTCGCATCCCCGGGCTTGTAACAACCAACTTCTTAGGTACTCCTTCGCCATCAAGCAATCCCAAGATGGTACGAATAGTTTGGTAGTCTCCGGCTATCTGCTGTGGAAGAAGGGCCGGTTTGACGGTGTGTGAGCTGATAGTAGTCCCGATTATTCGGATACCGGTTCGTTTGACCACATCGTCAGGCGTCCGTAAGCTTTGGTCAGCCTTATCGCGAAGATATGCCAGCATCATACCACAAGCGAGTGCACCAAAGAGTAGGGCCGCTGAGTATTTTACTCGCCTATCTTGGACATAAGCGACGTCGGCAGCATAAGCCACAGAAATCCTTGCAGGACTCTTTCGGAACATTTCCGATTCTTGTAGACGCTGCTGCACTATATCGTACATGTCCTTGGTTAACTCCCATTCATCCTGCAAGCTCTGAATGGCTAGTTGCTTACGGCCGAGTTCAATGGCTGCAGCGTCTTCTTTAGCCAGCATCGCTTGAAGATAGTTTTGGGACTCGATGCCTTGTTCCAGCCCAGCCCGTGCGCTCTTCAGCTCCTCTTTGCTGGTCTTAGACATCAAATCATCAAACTCTGTGCTCGCTTCTTCCTTACACTCCTCAAGACGTGCCATCAATGCTTCTAACACCTTAGCTTTGAGTTCGAGTTCTGGACTTGTAGGAGCTAATGTTTGACGGGCAACGATAAGTTCTTGCTCTAATAATGAAATATTTTGCATCGGTGTCCGTACGGTCAGGTCCCTATCTATGTACTCTTGTCGCATTTGCAACAACACTTCTGGCGAGCTCAATAACCCGGCTGGGGTCCCAGTCTGCTCTACGGTCTCTTCGAGTAATTTCACCTGAGCTTCGAGGCCAATATTTTGCGCTTCTACTCTTGTCAGTTCGGATAGGAGAGTTGCAACACGTCGTAACATCATATCCTGCCGACTGTCCAAATTAACAGTCCCATATTCTTGGGCCAATTGGCGGATTGCTTCGCGCTGGCTCTCCAATTTTACGACCAGCATCTTTCGCTCATCTTCCAAGAGCGCCAGTTCCTGGTTCCGGTCCTGGGCAGAGTCGTCCACTTCCACGGCCATATAGTACCTGATAAAAGCGTCCACAATCTGCGTCGCTTCTTCTGGTCCTGGGCTTTTCATGGTTATTTCTATTAGCTCGCTATCTTCAGCTGGCGCGACTGTGATGACCCCACGGCGTATTGCTGCTTTTAATTTACCTGCCGGCTCAGGTTTTATTTCAGCCTGCTTTAATACCCGCTTTAACGTCTGCTTTAATCTTGTTGCAAGACCGGTTTTTTTAGCTTCAAAGAAGGACAGGTTTTTGTTTACTAAATCATCCGCTACTCTTTGCACCACCCGGCTGCTGGTGATTATTCCTGCCTGAGTGTTCATGAAGATGTCATAAGTTGATATTTCCGCTGTATCCGCCCTACCTGTCCAGATATTTGGTGAAGTGGGAGCTACCCTTATTGCGCCGGTCACATTGTATAGAGGTTCGACCAAAAGCCATATTGCAGGCAGTCCAACTCCGCACATTACAAGGAATGTTAGCAGCACAATGTACCAGCGTCGTACTACACCTTTAATTAGAGCGGATGTGCTCTCGCTTACAGGTTCAGGTGGAGTTTCGAAATTAACAACCTTTTGTTCGATCACTTCATCATGATATTTTTCTAAATCGTTCATTTTTGGTACCCTCTAATTATGATTTGCAATTTCGATTATCCCTTTTTGACTTGTAATGATTGGGGTATGTTCACATTACGACCGAACTGCTCTATAAAATTAAAGCTGTATTCGCGGATTGGTTTACTTAAGCTCCGCCTGCCAGAGTACAAACAGAGCCAAAAACGGTCATAAAACCGCTCATAATAACTGGCGCATGAAACAGCCGAACGAAAACGGTTCAACTCCCAGCATGTCAGAAACCTATTCAAGCTCAAGAGCCAACTGACTTCCAACCATAAATCTGATAATAGCAATCCGTTCGAGAATCTGCCACTGTAGTAATCTATCTGAATGACACATCTTCCTGGCAAAAATTGCCGAATGTTGCTTTACCATATCGTAGATCAATTTACTGACCCTTTCAAATGCCTGAAAGTCCGAATTCTTAATCTGCTCTTTAATTCGATTGCTCAACGGACGGTTTGGAATACGAAGGTAATGCTCCAGAGCATCAGGAGCAAAAATAGAATCTATTGAATATGTCCCTTGAAAACACGCTTCTTTGACTACGTCTGGGTTTTTTTCTAAAATCAGACGGTAGTACCTGGAAGTATCGCGATAGCTTCCGTCATTGCTTGCTTCAGGGATTGAAAAAAGACGTGGAAACATTGTCCTGGCTGTAGATTTTAAAAGCGCCTTGGAGCGACAGTATTGAGTCGGCAATAAGCGCATGAAGTCAAGAATATCATTATCAAGCCAGGGCTGGCGGACTTTCGCAATGCAATATTTAAGAAAACAACGGCCTGGGATTATGTCTCGGCCCAGAACTTCAGTTGTGCCGAAATATCCTCTTCGGTCAAACAGGTTGACCAAACTCGTCCGACTGGAGAGCTTATTAAAACCTGCTTCATCGTAAGTTCGGATGTCCTCATAATGCTTGCTGGATAACAGTTTTTTCCACAGGTTGCTGGAAAAACGATTAATAAAGGCACTCGCAAACATGTCTTCTTCGCTGGCCATAGCGCACCCGCACCAACCAAATGACTCATCCCCTATAAGGATGGAACTGAAGCTGCCTTGGATTTTCTTTAGTGCCTCGTACTCATAGATAGAACTACGCATTCCACCAAAAAACGGCGTGGTCTCATGTACGCATGCCACGATGTCCGGCGGGTCGTAACGAATTAAGTGAAGAGGCATTCCAGAAAGCTTCGCAATTTTCTCGGCAATATAAGCATCAGATTCCCTGTGACGGCGGCTGTAATATGAACAAAGCTCTACCTTCAATCCGAGCTCCATACAGGCTCCCAGCAGCGCTCTCG
>CAYGBH010000104.1:0-11434 GCA_964348055.1 uncultured Pirellulales bacterium | reverse complement strand
GCAATAATTATTTTTCTTGGCACTGCAAAATGGAAACGGATAAATCGTGACAATTTAGTCCTCACCTGTCTGGATGTAGGCCACGGCCAGGCAATACTGGCTCAGTTTCCGGGTAAAGACAACGTTTTGTTTGACACAGGCTCGCTACACAAAAGTGATATCGGCAGACGAATTATTGCACCGTTTTTAGATTACAGCGGAACAGGCAAAATCAACACTATCATCATAAGTCATAATGATATAGACCATATAAATGGAATACCTGAGGTCGTCGAATATTGCAAAGTCGATGCCATTTATGCCAACGATGCCTTTTTTAACAAGGCAGACCAGCAGACCACGATAAAATTTCTCAACGAATCACTAAGTGAACAGGGTTTTGAAATAAAAAACCTAAAAAATTTGAATCTAAACAGTGTTGCTAAGATTAAAATACTCTGGCCGACAGAACAAATATCTCAGGATGCGCAATTAGGTGACAATGACAAATCGCTGGTTTCATTGATAGAATTTGCCGGCACCGAAATACTTTTATGCTCCGACATCGAAGAGTTTGCACAAACAGAGCTTCTTCGGCTAAATCCCGACCTGAGGGCCGATGTTGTCGTTGTCCCTCACCACGGCTCAGTCCAAACGGCAGAGCCTGACTTCCTCGAAAATCTTAATGCGGATATTTTGATATGCAGTTGCGGCCGAAGCAGATACGAAAACACGAATCGTCCCCCACATCCCGGGCCCCGTGACCCGAACAAGGCAAAGTCATTTCGTACTGCCAGCCTCGGAGCCGTTACGGTCTGCCTCGGCAAAGACGGCACGATAAGAACCACAACATTTGTAAAAAGTCAATAGCCTCCGGCGATTCGCGATTTGAATCACAAACCACTAATTCACCTCATACGAACAACGATTTCAACTCTTCGGTTCTTTTTTTTGCCGCTTTCTGTTGCATTGGAAGCAATGGGCCGGCTCTCTCCACAGCCGACCGCTCGAATATCATCGTTAGCAATCCCATGTTCTATCAGATATCTGGCCACCGTCAGAGCACGTTGGGCTGAAAGTTCCCAGTTATCTTTCCATTTCGATTTCTTAATAGGATCCGAATCGGTATGGCCTACAACGTCTATTTGTTTGCCCGAGTATTTTGCCTCCAATACCGACTGAATATGGTCAAGCTCGGTGCTGGTTGCTTTTTTGAGTGTGGCCTTTCCCGAATCAAACAATATCGCATTCGGCAGCGTTACTGTAATCGTTCCGGCAGTAGGGTCAAAAGCAACATCATAGCCCGGGCCAAAGCCGGTGGCGTCCGCCGGCGACCTGCTGAGGCCTTCAATCTGTCTTTGGAGCTCATCGATTGTCCGTTGGTCCTGCGAAATCCGGTCGGCAAGCTGACTCTTCTCCGCCCTTTCGCGTTCAAACAGGCCCTTTAGATTCTCATGCTCCACGCTCAAAGATCTATATCTCTCCTCCCAATTAACGCAGCCGGACAAAAGAGTAAATGATACAAGACAAATTACCAGAGCGATTGTTTTTTTGTTGGCAGCCCGCATTTGATATCTCCTTATAATTGAATTTAGTTTTTCCGTTTCAACGCCAAAACATAAAACTCAGATAATCACGAATCCGGTCGTGTAAAATCATAACAACAAGTATACCCAAAGACAAGAAAGGACCGTAGGGAATTTGTCGAATTTTTTTAAAAAACATTTGGAATCCCGCCCAGGCCAGCCCGAAGAACGGTGCGACAAAAAACGCCACAACGACAAAAAGCGGCCCTATTACCGCCCCTGCAGCACCCATTAGATGCACATCGCCCAGCCCCATTGCCTCCCGTCCAAAGGCTAATGTGCCAAAGATACGGATGCCCCAGACAACTCCGCAACCCACAAAATAACCCCACAGACTGCCCAGAAGTCCTGCAACGACAGCATGTTGCGAAAAATCTACCCACCAGGTGTGTTCTCTGATAATCCAACAAACCGCGGCCGAGCAAATGATGATAGGCAGTAAAAAGACGGCCTCCCTGCCTATCTCCAGACGATGGTTAAACTTCTGCTCACTTCTGTCTTCTGTCCTCTGTCTTCTGTCCTCTGTCCTCTGTCTTCTGTCCTCTGCCCTCTGTCTTCTGCCCTCTGCCCTCTGTCTTCTGTCCTCTGCCCTTTGTCTTCTGTCCTCTGTTTCGTAACTTCTTTTAACCAAACCGGTTGCCAGCAGCACCCAGGATATAACCAACCCTATCGTCGCACCGATTGCCAGAGCGCCCGTATCAGCCGATGCGCTTGGTAAAAGGCAATAGTCATGAATCAGAGCAGGGTAAATTACATAAGCACCTATCGCCGAGGCGACCAATCCAACCGCGGTAACAGCCCAGCAAATAGACAGTGGAATGACCCAGTATTCCAGGTCAATTGCCGAAGCGGCAATGAAAGCTGCCAACATAATAATGTGAAGAAGATAAATAAACCAGCCTCCGTGTAAAAACGAACCTACGCTGGTACACAAATCGCTGTGAAAATACAAAATGAAGAGCCCGAGGAAAACCGAGCCGGTAAGCAGTTCAATAACAAAATAGCGTGGCGAAATCGGTGCCCTGCAATATCGACACTTTCGGCCCAAAAGCAGCCAGGAAATAAGTGGTATATTGTCATAAAAGCGAATGTGCCTATCGCACGCCGGACAAGCTGAAGGCGGAGTTATTAAAGACTTGTCGCGAGGTAAGCGATAGATGACAACGTTCAGAAAACTGCCTATACAGCACCCAAATGCAAAAACAAAGACAAACCAAATCCAATCCGGTACTACCACAATGCTTCCTTTACTCAAGCGCCTAAAATGTAGAGTACCTAAAGTGACACTTACGTGTCATCCTGAGCCCCCCTTCTTACTTCCACAAGAAAGCAATGGGGCGAAGGATCTGACCACCGAAGAAAATTCTTTACTTCGCCCAGAATGACAGCTTTGCCGTTACTTTAGCTCACTTTACACCTTTCGTTTTCTTGTCAACCAAAGCCGCAACTTTTGCAGGCAAGCCAAACAAACGTATAAAGCCGGTTGCATTAGTTGGGTCGTATTCGGCGCCCATCTTAAAGCTCGCCAGATCTTTTTCATATAGACTATTCGGGCTTTCTATGCCAGCAGGCGTGCAACGCCCTTTGAATAATTTCATTTTCACTTCGCCTGTGACATTCTGCTGCGTAATATCAAAGAATGCGCCAAGAGCCTCACGCAATTTAGTAAACCACAGGCCGTAATAAAGCAACTCTGCATACTTCAGAGCGAGCTGCTGCTTGTAATGCATAGTTTCTCTATCAAGCGTCACACTCTCCAAAGCGTTGTGGGCCATAACGAGAATTGTTCCGCCCGGCGCCTCATACACGCCCCGTGACTTTATACCAATCAGCCGGTTCTCGACCATGTCCACCTGACCAACGCCGTGTTTGCCGCCAAGCCGGTTCAATGTTTCAATCAGCTTTACGCCGCTTGTTAACCTGCCGTCAAGTTTTATTGGGATTCCTTCATAAAAACCTATCGTTACATAATCCGGCTCATCAGGCGTTTTCGAAACCGGGCGGGAGATAACAAACAAATCGTCTTTGGGCTCATTAGTGGGATCTTCGAGGTCGCCCCCTTCATGGCTGAGGTGCCAGAGGTTTCGGTCGCGGGAATAGATTTTCTTTTTGGTCTGCCCGACGGGAATCTTGTGCTTCTTGGCGTAATCAACCGCTGCTTCACGGCAGGTAAGCGCAAAATTTGGGTCTTTCCAGGGAGAGATAATTTTCAAAGATGGGTCCAGGGCCATATAGCTGACTTCGAACCGTACCTGGTCGTTGCCTTTGCCGGTCGCGCCGTGAGCTACGGCTGTTGCACCTTCAGCGTGCGCAACTTCGACTTGATGCTTGGCGATTAACGGCCGGGCAACACTTGTGCCCAGCAGATAACCCTTTTCATAAACCGCACCGGCTTTGAGCAGCGGCCAGAGATAATCTTCCACAAATTCTTTGCGGAGGTCTTCTACTACACACTTGACCGCCCCGCTTGCCAGCGCTTTTCGTTTAATACCAGCCAATTCACCGCCCTGTCCCAGGTCGGCCGCAAATGCTATTACCTCATAGCCGTACGTTTCCTTAAGCCACGGCAAAATCACACTGGTATCCAGACCACCGCTATACGCCAATACAACTTTTTCAGATTTGCTTTTACTTTTAGCCATTCAACTTGCCCTTAACGAGGCCAAAATAAAAAAATTTGTATTTAGCCCCCCAATTTTTCTGGGGGGTAAACTGAAATAAACAGTCTTTATCCTTTTCATTATTTAGTCTGCGGTTTTAACACAGGTTTAGACCTGCTGGGCATTATATCGGCTATTGCCCGCAAGAACAATCAAAAGCATAAGAAAGGGAGGAATTTATGCAGAGCAACAATTAAATCGCGCAATGTCAACACCACGCGCGGCACAGCCTCACATGTTTTTTCCTTATTCGGCATTCGATATTCGTCTCTATGTGCCCTTGTCCCTGAGTTCTTCAGAAACCATTTTTCGCATAAGTTCTGGGTTGGCGTTTTGGCCCGTGAAGAGTTTGAACTGAGCTAAGGCCTGTCTAACAAACATTGATAGTCCGTCAATCGTTTTTGCCCTTTTTTGTTTTGCCTGCTTCAACAGCAAAGTCTCCGCAGGATTGTAAACGGTGTCAAAAACCACCATATCTTTTTTCAAGCACTCTCGTGGTAAAGGTGCTTGGCCAACATTCGGATACATTCCAATACTGGTGCAGTTTATGAGCAATTTTGCCTCGACATTTGGCAAATCATCCAGAGGCGCAAACTCACAATTAAACTCGGCTGCAAGTCTCTCCGCCCTTTCGACAGTGCGGTTGTAAATCTTGATTTTGGCGCCGGCATCGCTTAAGCCGGCCACTATCGCCCTTGCAACGCCACCTGCACCGATAATTGCGACCGGCAGCTCCTTAAAATCGTCTCTGCTAATTCTCAGAGTCGAAGAAATCGCATCCAGTGCAGCGGCATAATCGGTATTGTAAGCGCTGAGTTTGCCGTCTGCACTAATGACCAAAGTATTAACGGCTCCAATTTTCCCCGCTAACGGCTCAGCAAAGCCCTGGTTCGCACGAGTAAAAGCCAGCGCATTTTGTTTATGAGGGATTGTCACACTAAAACCGCCGAAATTCAGCCATTTTCGTAGAATGACGTTACGCAAGAACAGGTCGAATTCGCGCCGCCCGTCTTCTACCAGCAGCGGCAAATATAATTTGTTCATACTCTTGGCGGCAAAGCTGGCATTGTGAATGGCAGGACTTAGCGAATGGCCAACGGGGTCGGCAATTACGCCGAAAAGTTCGGTATCGACTTTTATGTCATCATAGCGGTATAAGTTTTTAAACTGCTCAACGGTCAACTGACCTGGTGCGGTTGCGCTTTTCTCATCGACACTCGCGAAAGTCACAAAACAGCCCAGTTTCTTAGCAATGATTCTGCTGACAAGGCCGGCGGCGCCCATACAGAAAACGATTCGCTCGCCGCTGGTTCGATGCAGCAAATCAAAGGCCTCAAAGCAATCGTTAATATGATTTGCGGTATAGACAAGCTTGGGTATCGCCGCCGGATAAACATCTAAAATGTTACGGTACAGTTTGTCGATATCAGCGAATTTTGTTTCGAAATTGTGGGCCGACAAAATCAGCCGGCCCTTTGGGTTCTGCGACAGCGCCAGCTTTATCTTTTCCTGATTCTCGGTAGAAAGGAAATTATCGTATTCGAAGTCAATAAATTCGCCGCCCGCTTTCAGGGCTCCGATGAGCACATCAACTCGCAACTGCTGCCGATAGCCTATCGCCCCGCCCTGCTGCTTGTCCCGACAGGTTACGATTACAGGCAGCCGTCCACCGTTGGCACTTTTTACACCGGCAATTAAATTTCTGACCATATCTACGTTGAGGTTTTCGAGATAATCGGTTCGCAGCTCAAGCATCTCGGCACCTGCAGCCAGAGCAGTCTTGATTTGCTGCTTTGCCCGCTCTAAATTCGGCGCTGCTATGGGAACGGCTAAATATGTCATAGTAATTCAAAGATATAGCAGCGAGCTGCCCCAAAGGCAAGAGCAAAAACTAAAGTATCACACCACAGCGCCAAGGAATTCAGGCTTCAGAATTCCAAAGACTGCCTGCTCCTGGCTCATACCCGCTCCGCGTCGCGCTCGCCTCCGTTCAGGCCCCAGCGCAATTCCGTCCGCAATTCGAAATCCCCGCAACAGGCGTCTCAAATTCCAAAATGCCGTTTTCGTTGTTTTTTTCTTGCCTTTTGAATGGCTTTGGGTAGATTATGGCAAAATAAAGTAAAAAACGGAAATCTGAGAGGTAAAAATCGCAATTGAAGATTCAAAACTTTTGATTTTTGGGCTGTAGTTTTACACTTTTCGCTTTACGCTTTATACTTTCGTGGTTGGAGATTTGGCAATGATAGGTAAAGAGATAAGACTCGAAAGAATAATCGACCGCAATTCTCGCAAGACGGTGATTATTCCGATGGATCACGGCGTTACAGTCGGGCCCATTGAGGGCCTGGCGGACATGCGGACGACAGTGAGCAAGGTTGTGGCCGGCGGGGCAAATGCTATCCTGATACACAAAGGAATCGTACGCGCCGGCCATAGAGGCACAGGCAAGGACGTAGGACTGATTATCCACCTTTCAGGAGGGACATCGATAAGTCCCGACCCAAACGCAAAGGAGCTGGTCTGCAGCGTCGAGGAGGCGCTCAAGCTCGGTGCTGACGCGGTCTCCGCCCACATAAATCTCGGCGCAGAAACCGACAAAGAAATGCTGGCCCAATTGGGCTATGTCAGCGAGCGATGCCTCGAATGGCAGATGCCGCTGGTCGCAATGATGTACACCCGCGGCCCGAAAATCAAAAACGAATATGATGTCAATAATGTCAAGCACGCCGCTAGGGTCGGAGCCGAATTAGGCGCCGATATTGTTAAAGTCCCATACACTGGCGCTATTGAAAGTTTCGCCAAAGTAGTCCAGGGCTGTCCGGTGCCGGTAGTTATTGCAGGCGGAGAGAAGATGGACAGCGACGAGGAAATCTTCGAAATGGTAGAAGGTGCTCTTAAAGCCGGTGCCGCTGGTGTCTCGATTGGCCGAAACGCATTCCAGCACGAAAAGCCGGACAAAATGGTCGAGGCACTGAGCAAAATGGTGCACGAAGCCGCCAGTGTCACCGAAGCAGTTAAAATACTGCAAAGCTAAAACAATTATTGAGCATACTGCTGTAAGGGATAAGTCCGATGAAGAAATTGTGGGTAAATGTTGTACCATATAAAAAAGAAATCGCCATAGCTGCGCTGGAAAGCGGGGCTGAGGCGGTAATCCTCCCGGAGGAAGAATCTGACAAGGTGCGGCAGTTCGGTAAAATCAAAACTGTCGAAAAAAACGGCGACATTAAACCCGGCACGGACGTTGAGTTCATAGATATAGCTAGCAAGGCCGATGAAGACAAAGCCGCGGCAGTCCTGACTGACAAAATTGTTGTTCTCAGGATGCTCGATTGGACGATTATACCCATTGAGAACCTCCTCGCCCGGCGAGGCAAAAATATTATGGTCCAGGTCGAAAACAGTGAGCAGGCCAAGCTTATGGTCGAAATTCTTGAAAAAGGCGTCGATGGCGTCGTACTCAATACCAGTGATGTAAATGAAATCAAGAAAACTGCTGAAATTATTCATGGTATAAGCGAAAAAGTCTCGCTCGTAACCGCTACGATTACAAGCACAAAACAGCTCGGCATGGGTGACCGGGCCTGCCTTGACACCTGTACCCAAATGACCGTGGGCGAAGGGATGCTCATCGGCAACACCGCTGCTGGTTTCTTTTTAGTGCATTCCGAATCCATCGATAATCCTTACGTGGCATCTCGACCGTTCCGCGTCAATGCCGGGGCCGTGCACGCTTATACACTGACGCCGGGCGGTAAAACCAAATACCTGGCAGACCTCAAAGCCGGCGACGAGGTGCTGCTGGTCGATTTCAAAGGCAAAAGTCAAATCGCTTATCTCGGCAGAAACAAGATCGAAAAAAGGCCTATGATGCTAATCGAGGCCGAGGCCGAAGGTGAGCCGATAAGCCTGGTCATGCAGAATGCCGAGACGATTCGATTGGTCAGCCCGGAGGGCAAGGCCGTTTCGGTTACGACCTTAAAGCCCGGTGATAAGGTTCTGGGCCACATCGAAAAGACCGGAAGACACTTTGGTATGCAGGTCGATGAGACGCTAATAGAAAGGTAGAGCTATGGTTTGGCCGAACGATTTACTCAGCATAATCTTGGCTATTGTTCTCGGAGCAGTAATCGGGCTGGAGAGAGAAATTAGCGGCAAGGCCGCCGGACTGAGGACAAATGTCTTGATATGCCTTGGTGCAGCGGTCTTTACCATAATTTCCAAAGAAATGATGTCCCCCGATGGCTCCACTGCAAGAATAGCAGCACAAGTCGTTACCGGCGTAGGTTTTTTGGGTGCCGGGGCCATCATCCAGGATAGAGGTGGGGTGCACGGCTTGACCACCGCCGCAACGATATGGCTCGTTGCAAGTATCGGAATGGCCTGTGGCGCGTCCTTTTACCGGCTGGCAGTTGTTGCAACGCTGATTGCAATTCTTGTCCTGATTGGTCTTGGCAAATTAGTCTGGCTGCTTGAGCACTATCGGGGAAAAGGCAGCCACGACAACACTCCCTACAACCAGGATTAAACAGACCAGGAACTTCCAATATTGAAATGGTTTGAGCCGGAGATTTGGCACCCAACCGGTGGCCGATATAATCTCGAATTTTGAGTTTTAGCAAATCCCGCGACTCTGCTGCGCCACAGCTTTAGACATTTACTTTTTAAGATTTTGAAGGAAAATCTTTATCAGGCCTGGTTGCGCGGATGGTTATGATGATTTGAGGGCGGTTTTAAAAACGCCCGTTTTTGCACAATCTCATGAGGAAATGTGCCTGATTTCTTCAAAAAATTGGTAATTTAACCTTGCAACAAATGAGCTAATCTGGTATAAACAAAATAAGTAAAGTTTATGCCAATTTTGTACATTTCAATCAACAGTTCGCATCGAGCTTTTGAGAGAAGGAGGTAGAGTAAAGTCCTATGAAGATTGCTCCGGACTGTTACATAAATTTGTTAAGAGTGGAGGTTTTTATCGGTTATTTTGTTTGAAGGAGAAATACCATGTGTAAGAAATTGACTGATTTGGTTTCTGTGGCGAATGTGTTAAATTTGGAGGTGTGCAAAATGTACTCTATTCGGAAAGCTCGGAAAATAAGTTTGTTCAGGGATTTTGTGTTGGTTGTGTTCCTGGCAGTTGTGGGCTCCCTTCTTATGGCCATGCCCGCCGCTCATGCGGGGTCCGGTGAAGGGTATGCGTTGGTGTTTGATGGGGTGGATGATTATGTGGATGCAGAAAATATCCAGCAGTACCAGAAGCTTAAACAATTAACTGTTGAGTTCTGGACGTGGAGGACTGTATCAGAAATCTGGGCTGAGCAGTTTATTCTTGGCAATAGCTTTTACATTTCTTATGTACAACCAATTACCGCCAATAAGGCAGGGTTTAGATTTTTGAAACGACTGGAACCTGCTGGCAATATTCAATTTAGGGTTTATGAAGCAGAACACTCTGCCGGAAACCTCGTGACTATCGATACCTGTCCCACTGAAGAATGGGCTCATATAGCTGGAGTTTTCGACGCAGGCAGAAATGTTTTGAAAATGTATATAAACGGTGTTGAGGAAGTTAGTGATCATGCCGGCAAGGCTGCTCACAGTGGTGTCGGAGATCGTTTTAGGATAGGGCAAAGTACTGGTGTAAGAACGTGCGTACCCGGAACAATAGTCGATGAAGTCCGCATTTGGAACCATGTCCGCACCCCGAAGGAAATCAAGGAATACATGGACCTGCAACTCTCCGGCGCCGAAGAAGGATTACTCGGTTACTGGAAATTAGATGAGGGAGAAGGAGTGATTGTCTACGACAGTTCGCCCAACCAAAACCACGGGACTATATCAGGCGCTACCTGGACAACAGAAGCTGCACCTGTTGTGGCGTTTGGCTTTAATGCTTACCGCCCCGATCCGCCCGATGGGGCGGAGGACGTGCTGCGAGATGTGGTCCTTAGCTGGACTCCGGGACATTTCGCCGCGCCTGTCAATGGGCACAAAGTCTACTTTAGTGAGAACTTTAGCGATGTCAACGATGGTATTGGCGGCATCGCTCAGGATGCCAACAGCTATACTCCCGGACGCCTTGATTTCGAAACAACCTACTACTGGCGCGTCGATGAGGTCAACGGCCCACCGGACTATACGATATTCGAAGGCGACCTCTGGCAGTTTACGACCGAGCTGTTTGCTTATCCGATCGAGAATATAACCGCCACAGCTTCCAGCAGTGAAGCAGCTAAAGGACCTGAAAATACGGTCAACGGTTCAGGACTGGATGACAGTGGTTTATTGCACGGCAAAGACGCCGACGACAATATGTGGTTGAGCGGTATGGCAGGGCCACAGCCAACCTGGATCGAATACGAGTTCGACGGAGTTTACAAACTCCACGAGATGTGGGTATGGAACTCTAATGACGGTTTGGAGCCGTTTATAGGTTTAGGATTCAAAGATGCCTCTATTGAATATTCGGTTAATGGCACCGACTATACGACATTGGGTACTGCTCACGAGTTTGCCCAGGCGCCTGGGATGCCCGATTATGCACACAATACCACGATTGATTTTGGCGGCGTGGCAGCAAAGTACGTCAGGCTCACGGCCAACAGCAACTGGGGAGGCATCTTTAACCAATATGGTCTCAGTGAGGTTCGCTTCTTCTATATACCTGTGAATGCAAGAGAGCCCTACCCGAATTCCGGCGCAACAGGTGTGCCCTTGAATGTGGTCCTTGGCTGGGTAGCGGGAAGAGAGGCAGCTACGCACGATGTATACCTTAGCACCGACGAGCAGGCTGTTATAGACGGTACCGCCCCTGTCGCTACCGTGACCGAGGCCAGCTACGGTCCCTCATCCCTCGATTTAGGAATGACCTACTATTGGAAGATTAACGAAGTCAATGAGGCCGAGACCATAAGTACCTGGGAAAGTAACATCTGGAGCTTTACGACAACCGACCACATCGTCGTGGACGATTTCGAGAGCTACAATGACCTTGAAACCACTGAACCGGCGAGCAAGAGAATATTTAACGTATGGCTCGACGGATACGGCATCGCGACGAACGGCTCTCTCGTTGGTTACGAGATTCCTCCTTTCTGCGAGCAGACTATCGTTCACGGCGGTGAGCAGTCGATGCCGTTCTTTTATAGCAACACCGGCGGCGCTGCATATTCGGAGGCCGAGCTGACGCTGAGCCCGGCCCAGGACTGG
>CAYGBH010000103.1:0-11469 GCA_964348055.1 uncultured Pirellulales bacterium | reverse complement strand
GCTACGCAAAGGCCAAGGTCAAACGCCCGGAAACGATGGCCAACACCGAACGCAATTATCAAACGCAGCCGCATTGGGTCCGCGAGCGGCGCTACAGCATCCATGGTGTCGACCATATGGAAACCGGACAGTATGACAATGACCCTGTGCCGTCTTTCGACGACCTTTACCTTCAGTATTGTGAGACCGTGCACGGGCTGGACGAGAACCTCGGGCGAGTGCTGAAGTACCTGGACCAGACGGGCCTGAGCAAGTCGACGCTGGTAATCTATATGGGCGACAACGGCTTTGCACTCGGGGAGCACGGATTCTACGACAAACGGGATGCGTTCGAGGAGTCCATCCGCGTGCCGATGCTGGCGTACGCCCCGGGCATGATCGAGCCGGGCACGAAGGTCATGCCGATGGTACAGAACATCGATATCGCCCCGACGGTGTTGGTTGCAGCCGGCGTGAAGCAGCCGAAGGCGGCGAAAATGGACGGGCAATCCTTCCTGCCGCTGCTGCGCGGCGAGTCGATTCGGTGGCGCGACCATATCCTTTACGAATACTACTGGGAGTGGAACTTCCCTGCCACACCGACGGTGTTTGCCATTCGCACAGAGCGGTACAAGTACATCTTCTATCATGGTCTGTGGGACCACAATGGGTTCTACGACCTGCGGACCGACCCGCACGAGCGACACAACCTAGTCAACGTCCCGGCCTACCACGAGCGGATCGCGGCGATGAAGAAGCAGCTATTCGATGAGCTTGAGGCCAGCGGTGGGCTAAACATCCCCGTACGACGTCCCTGGGGCGAGCGCCTCGACCAGCGTAAACTCAAACGTTGAATTCCCCCATCTCGTTGCTTTTGACTCGTCCAGGGCGTCGATAATCTGTTATATTTCTCTTTTTGCCCAAGGAAGAACACGTATTTGCCACACTTGACTCACACAAGGCAAAGTGTTAACATTACTCAGATAATCCGGGCAGTAAGGATGCTTCTGCTGCCTACAGCCCTACAAATAGAAAGGAGTGTGCTATATGCGTTTGATTTCTTACAGTCTTGCCACGGGGTTGTTTTTCATGATTCTGCTCAGTGGCGCGTGTGCGCCGCTGCCCACAGATCAGCAGAGCGGTACCACGTCACCCTACGTTGTTGATGCCACGTGGCCCCGGAAACCGGACCACTTCAAATGGGGCCAGATGCCCGGCATCACTGTGGACACCCGGGATCAAATCTACATCTTTACCCGCAGCCAGCCGGCCGTGCAGGTTTACCGGGCCGACGGAACATTCCTGCGCGCCTGGAACGTAGAGGATTTTAGTGGCGCACATTTCATCAGGATCGGCCCTGAGGGAAACGTTTGGACCGCCGATTATTTGAATCACGTCGTGCGCAAATACAGTCCGGAGGGAAAGCTGCTCTTGACGCTCGGTGACTTCGGCCGGGCAGGCACTGACGAGAGTCACCTCAACGGACCCACCGACATGGCTGTTCTGCCGACCGGTGACATCTTCGTCTCTGACGGGTATGGCAACAAACGGGTCATTCACTTCGATGCAACGGGCAAGTACGTGAACCAGTGGGGCCAAGCCGGCAGTAAGCCGGGCCAGTTTGCCAGGCCGCACTCGATCGTGGCCGATTCCCGCGGGCGGCTCCATGTCGCCGACCGGGAAAACGCTCGCATCCAAGTCTTCGATACAGATGGCAAGCTGCTCGCCGTATGGGCGAACATAGTTACACCCTGGGGTCTTTGGTTAACAAAGAACGACGAGATATGGGTCTGTGGCTCTTCTGCCGTGAGGAAAGATGGGGCAGATGAGTGGGCCGTCGCTCCGCCGTCCGACCAGGTAGTAATGAAGTTGAGCCAAAAGGGTGAGATTCTGCTGCGGGTGCCGCTAAAGAAAACAACTGTCCCGCCAGGAAAGTTGGGCGAAGTCGACTGGGTGCACGGCATAGCCCTCGATTCGCAGGGCAATCTCTACCTCGGGGACATCCAGGGCAGACGGGCGCAAAAGTTTTCGCGAAAACCATGACGTTTCATTACTTCGCCTGATGCCTGGCTCACTGCCCGACATCCTTCTATTGGCGAGGCAAAGACAGGCTGGGTTTGCGTCTGTGATATTTTAGGAGGCAAGAAGCGACCGGCAGTCCTGTGGCAGCTCCCCCCGCCCTGTCGCTTTTTGCTCGTCGAGGGCAGTTCATGGGACAGCGCTTATAGAATTGCTCCCAAATCAAGTTTGCTGCCATGATACCACCCGGATGTCTTCGATCTTGGACTCATCCAGCTCAATCCCAAAGCCCGGCCGGTCCGACAATTCCAGTATCCCGTCCACGGGCCTGGGCTGGTGTTTCTCGAAGTCGTAGTAGCTACTCATCTTCCGAATGAGGTACTCCACGAGGGGACAAACCTCTATCGGCTGGCTTGCCACTACATGCATGGCGGCGTGGAGACTGTGGCCATGCGGGATCACATTGACTCCATGAACCGATGCCAGCGTACATATCTTGACCAGCTCACTGACCCCGCCACACCATTCCGGGTCGGCCTGAACCACCATGATTGCATCGGCCTTTAGAAACTTGTGTACATCCCAGCGACCGTAGAAATGCTCCCCCGTAGCCACCGGGATCGAGGTTTCGCGACTCAGCTCGATGAAGGCATCCAGGTTTGCTGTCTGGAAGGGCTCTTCTATCCATCGCGGACGATATTGCTCTGCCCGTCTGGCCCAGGCCAAGGCATACTGAAGGTCCCATTTCCAGAACGCATCAAACATAAGGTCCACATCGTCCCCCACGGCTTCGCGGAGTAGTCGCACAACCGCCACATCTTCTTCTACGCCCTCTGGGCCATGGCTGGGGCCGCGGTCCCGCACGAACCACTTCTGATGTCGATACCCCTGTTGCTTAAGCTCTTGGGCTTTCGCACGGAGAGCCGACGGCTCTTGTGAAAATCCCAGACAACTTGCATAGGCCCTAACTCTTTTGCGGGAACCACCTAACAGTCGATAAACGGGCAGGCCAAAGAGGCGGCCACGCAGGTCCCAGAGAACATTGTCCACGGCACTGAGGCCCATGATATAGTGGCTGCCGCGCGAGTGCCGGCTTGCTCGGAACATCCTATCCCAATATGCTTCGTATGCCAGCGGGTCCTGTCCGATTAGGTGTCGCTTGAAGAATCGATCAGCGAACATCGCTGCCTCGTTGTCGATGGGGCCATAGAGACCGACCAGACCCTCGCTGGTATGGACTTTCAAATAGAGGACCTTTCTCTTGTTCTTACCTGTTATCTGGAGGACTTCGGCTTTTGTGATTTTCAAGTCCGCTCGCTTGTTTTGACCCGCCGAGCCAGCCGGGTTTGTAGTGGGCACGCCTTCAGCGCGAGCATCCAGGCTGGTGGCCAAACCCAGGGCTGCAAGACTCGTCAGAAAACTGCGTCGCTTCATATGGTCAGTCATCTTCATCTCCTTTCGTCGGAAAAATCGTTTTCATCAAACCACATCCGTAACGCTTAGGTCATTTCGCCGCGTTATGATATTATGCATCCACGGAGTTGCTACTTCGAACTTTTGGCAGAAGTGGCCGATTTCAAAGTCGCTCGCATCTTGCAAAATCAATATCCGGGCCCAAGCCTGGCTCATCCGGCATAGTCAGGACCTCCGCCTTGGGATGGAGGCTTCTTGTCCGGAAGCTCAGTTTGTTTCTTGTTTGTCCCTCATTGTACTCAAGCATAGGACACAACGATTCAGTCTGCGAAGCAACGCACTGACAATTCGTCAGGATGTGGTCGGAATGGGGTACGACCAGAACACCCGGGTACTGGCGAACCATAGCACAAACGCGGAGCCACTCGGAGATACCGCCACACCAATCCGGATCGGATTGCACCCAATCCAGGCTCTTGCGGTCGAGGAGCGGCTTGATCTGCCACCGCGTGTAGTGATGCTCACCGCCGGCCAGCGTTATTCCCGTCTCGCCCTTGATTCTCACATAGCCTTCAATATCTTCGGGGGCTGTCGGCTCCTCCAGCCAGAAGGGCTTATAAGGCAACATCTGCCGGGCCAGCGAGACCACCCAGCTTGCGCCGATCTCGTACCTCATGCTGTGGTTGTCGAACATCAGAACCGCATCAGGACCTAATTCTTCTCGCAGAACCCTTACCAGCTCAAGGTTGGTACGCAGCCCCTTCCGGCCGTCAGAGGGACCGTAAACGAAATACCACTTCTGGTGTTTATGGCCGCGGTCGTAGAGGTCACGTGCCTTCTTGCGGGCTTCTTCCAGATTCCTGCCCTCACCAACTCGCGTGTAAACATTGATACGTTGCCGGTTGGCTCTGCCGATGAGGCGGTGCACCGGTCTGTTGAGCAACTTTCCCCGCAGGTCCCAGAGGGCGTTATCTACGGCGCTTAGCGTCATAATCTCTAAGCCGGTCTCAGTATGTCGGCGCCTGTCCCCGCGAGTCGTACCCCAGACCTTCTGCCCGGTCAGAGGGTCGATGCCATCGGCATAAGATGCAAGCTTATTGCCGGGATGAAGGGTGTCCCAGAAGGTCTCAAACTCCAGCTTGCCGTCCAGTGGGTCTTTCCCAACCAAAAGCTCGCTGAGACTTGCTGAGAGCTGCCGGAACTGCTCGGGTATCCCCCATCCCAAAGGTCCGAATCGCCCCACAGCACCGGCGTCGGTCACGATTTCAAGATGGTCAGCGGTCTTTGTAGGTCCCTGATATTTGACTATCTCAATCTTGGTTATCTTCGGCGTCGTAGTAGCCGGTGGGTATCCTTCCTCGCCCCTTATCCGATGTGGTAGAAACGCCGCTGCCATGGTGCCCGAAGCCGTTTTGATGAAATCGCGCCTGTTAAACATGTGGGCTCCTTCTCTTATCAGTTGTTACTTGGTCTTGCAGGCCATGTTATGGCGTTGAGAATCATCTGGGAGATACTCTTGTTCTGGTAGTCCGACACGGCATGCCCCGGCATGAAATAGACTATGGTCCCCTTGCCTTGTTTCTTGAACCATGCGCCTCTATCCTGCATATAGATTTTGTTGCTTTCCGCATCGTGATATACTATTCCACACAAGACGACCTTTTCCCGACCGTCGGTAAATTTGTGATTAATGAAAACTTCCGAATCATCTTGAAGAGCGATGCGCGGATATACTTGCTCTGTGCTTGGATAGTCTGAAGGGGTATAAACAATTGCCTCATCCCAGTCAACATCGAAATTTGTGATGAAGTGTTGCGAATTCAGATTGACCAACGACCAAGTTGAGTGTTTCCATTTATACCCGCCTGTTTCCATCGGTCCTTTGTCCAATCGTATCCCCAGGAAGTCAAAATAGAACCTGTTGAGGGCCTTCTTGCTGCTTATAGAGTGATGCAGACATATCAGCTTTCCCCCGTTTTTGGTGTAGTCGATAATTGACTCTTCTGTCCTGGCATCGAGGTCTTTGTGGATGAAGACAACCACCGCCTGGTATTCAGAGAGGTTTTCGGGCAGAGACCGTTGATCCATAATAGCCACCGATAAGTTGCCCGTTTCCCGCAGGAACTCTGCCAGCACTTTCATTTGCGGCAGTTCGTCCTGGACTATGACCACTTTAGGTGGTCTCGCGGGAGACAGCCCAAGGGTCGATGCAACGCAAATCGACACAAATAGTAGAATATATCCTCTG
Organism: uncultured Pirellulales bacterium; assembly: GCA_964348055.1. Taxonomy (GTDB): domain Bacteria; phylum Planctomycetota; class Phycisphaerae; order Sedimentisphaerales; family Anaerobacaceae; genus JAUXAL01. Next base: position 5,810 of record CAYGBH010000103.1, on the reverse strand, counting down.
ACTTTGAATATTCGCCCTATCATGGCAAATGCTCCCTTCTTGTTGTAGTACGTATCTGAAAGTGTCCATTTGATATTAGTTTAGCAACATTTCCGTACATTTCTTCGAAGGCAAATTCACCAGCTCATTGGGAAACGTCACGACGCCGGTCGTAGAAACCGGACACAGACCGGCCTGCCGACAGAGACTTTATGCCCCGTCGGCTCGAGCGTGCCGGTTTCCGGGTCAATCCGGAAAACAACGACACTATCCTTGCCCTGATTGGCGACGAGGCAGAACTTGCCCGTTGGGTCGATATTGAAGTTCCGCGGTGTCTTGATATCGGTGGTTTCGTGCTCGACGAAAGTCAGTGTCCCTTTGGCCGAGTCGACCCGGTAAACCACAATGCTGTCGTGCCCCCGGTTCGAGCCGTAGAGAAACTTCCCGCTCGGATGCACGCGTACTTCAGCGCAGGTATTGGAGCCGTCAAACCACTTTGGAAGCGTCGTGATACTCTGAATCTCCCTCAGAGCGCCCGAAGCCCGCTTGTAGGCAAAGGCTGTTACCGTGCAATCGAGCTCGTTAATCACATAAGCGTACTTGCCATTCGGGCTGAAGGCAAAGTGCCGCGGTCCAGCGCCGGGCTTGAGCTTTGCGAACGGCGGATTATTGGCGACGATGGTCCCCTTTTCAATGTCCAGCCTGTAAATCATAATCTTGTCGATTCCGAGGTCGGCAACGAAAGCAAAGCGGTCATCTGGACTGACGTTCATCGAATGTGCGTGAGGCTCATTCTGGCGCCTGGTGTTCACGCTGGAACCGGTGTGCTGCACGAATCCCGTCGGTTTTGCGAGTCTGCCGTCCGCTTTGATCGGAATCACCGAGGCGCTGCCGCCACGGTAGTTGGCGACAAGCAGGTTCCTTCCCGCATGGTCGATGCTGACGTGGCATGGACCGGCGCCTCCCGAGGGCTGTTGGTTGAGAAGCTTGAGGTCCCCGCCATCGGTGTCGATCGCATACGCAGTGACACTCCCAGTTCCGCCGGACTCACTGACGGCATACAGGAATTTCCCATTCGGATGAATCTCGATGAATGACGGATTCCTGGCCTCGGCCGCAAGGACGGGCTTGGACAGTTTTCCCGTTTCGAGGTCAAGCACGCTGCGGTATATCCCCTTACTGGAATTCTCTCCCCCCGTGTAAGTTCCGAAGTAGACCGGGAGCGATTCTGCAGAAACCGTTGATAACGCCGCAAATGAAAACGCTGCAGTAATAAAAGCTTTAATGCCCATACTAAAGCACCTCCTTAGAATAGTATTGAATATTAAATCCTTTGCCGCCTGCTATCTGGTGTCAAACGGCAGCGACTGATTAGAAGTTTATCCTTAACGGTATTATTTTCTTATTTTGGCGTAATCAATGGTTCATAGATTAATCCACGGATTCAATCGGAGGTTTCTGATTAACTGGTATTGGCGATTGATAAGGCTTGCCATCGGTGGCTTTAAGAAAAAACGCTTTAGATTCTTTTAATAATGTTGGTTTAGTGAGAAGGTCTATGCCGGTTGCCGCAATGACTTTAGCTGCTACAACAGCCCCTTTTCGTCCGGCACGGGTCCCATGACAAGCGGTGGCGGCCCAGTTGTGCCAGGGAACATCTTGGGCCGCTGTGGTTACGCGAAAACCTGCGGTCGGAACAATCCAGCTCACTTCAGCTACATCGGTCGAGCCGCCTTTTACTTCGCCTGGCTTGTCGGGCAGTGGTTTTATTTTGTCATTGAATCCTTTTTCTTCTTTATTTACGACACGTTGCAACGAACGGGCAAACTCTTGCTCTTTTTCAGTAAACTGAGGTGCTCCGACGAGTTCAAGGTTCTTTTGCAAAGCTTCTTGTAGCGGTCGATTCAAAAGATATTCGTGTACGGCTGTTATCAAGTGAACTTTATGAGTCGTTTCCGTGGCAAGGGCCGCAGCTTCGGCAATCTTGAGGACTCTGTCATAATGCTTCTTGACCTCGGCGCGATTGATGTCTCGAACATAATACCAGACCTTGGCATATTCCGGTACTATATTGGGTGCTTCTCCGGCATGAGGAATGACGTAATGAATTCGTGCCGTAGGTTTTATATGCTCACGCATTAAGTTTACACCATGGTTCATAAGCTCTACGGCATCGAGAGCACTGCGACCGTTCCAGGGATCCGCAGAACCATGGGCTGACTGACCAAAGAATTCAACTTCAAAACTGTTCATCGCTCGCCCGGCCTGATTTCGCACTTCGTTTTCATCGCCTGGATGCCACTCGAGCACTGCATCGAGTCCCTCAAAGACCCCCGCTTTTGCCATATACACCTTTCCAACGACGGTTTCTTCAGCAGGGGTACCAAAAAGCTTGAGCGTACCTTTTAGATTATGTTTTTGCATAAGTGCTTTCAAAGCGATTGCGCTGCCTACGCTGGCGGCACCAAATAAGTCATGTCCACACCCCTGGCCGGAGGTCACGCCATCAGTACGGGGCTTTCGTTCAGGGACAGGTTGATTACCGACACCCGGAAGAGCATCATATTCCGCAAGAATGCCAATTACCGGTGAACCGCGGCCATAAGTCGCCACAAAGGCTGTAGGCATATCAGCCACATTAGTTTCAATATTAAAACCAGCTTCATCAAGTTTACTGACCAGAAGTTTGGCCGACCGTGTTTCGTGTAACGCCGTTTCTGAATATTCCCACAGTTTTATTGCCATTTCCTCAATCAATGGCTGAATTGAATCTACCTGCTCAATAGCGTTTTGTTTCAAAAGATCAGTCTTTTGAGCAAAAATCAGTTGTGTGTTGAACAAGGATAGCGCGGCGAAAGCCACTGATTTTAGGAGGAGGTTAGATATAAGCAGACTGATTGTAGGATTGTATTGTTTATTCATAATTTATCCATCTTGAAAGTTTCATAAAACTTCTAACTGCTGATTATATGGTCTCCGTGTAGGACTACAAACGACACTAATCTCGAAATATAATACCCCTGCACTTCACGAACGTCAAGTCACCTTCTACATTTTTGCCTTTAAATTATGGGCGGCCTGATTCAATAATCAATTTCGGTTTTGCTGAAAGCCGAACAGCAAGAGCATGGGGACCGTGACAGTTAAGGCGTTTTGAACTTTTTTTGTATCATCGGACAAAAGATTCAGCTACAATAGGACATATAGCTTATTGAACAAGAAAGGAAAAATGTGATGAAAGTTGACTGGCCCTATGAATTTCCCGGGGCATACTGGCTGGATGAGCAAGAAGACCAAGCCGTCCTGGATGTGCTTCACAACGGTTCGCTCTTTCGCTATTACGGCCTGGGTGAGCCGCAGTATGTAGACAGTTTTGAGGCTACCGCCTGCGAGTTTTACGGCAGCAAGTATGCACTGGCTGTTAACAGCGGCACCGGCGCGCTGATGACGGCAATGAAGGCATTAGGCATCGGGCCTGGTTGCGAGGTGATTGTCCCGGCATTTATGTGGGTGGCAACTGTCGGTGCAGTTGTTCAGTTGAACGCTGTCCCCGTGCTTTGCGAAGTAGATGATAGTTTCAGCATGGACCCCGATGACTTAGAAAAGAAAATCACGCCTCGAACAAAGTTGATTCTTCCGGTTCATATGGCCGGCGTGCCTTGTGATATGCAGGCTATAATGACCGTTGCGAACAAGTACGGCATCAGTGTATTAGAGGATTGTGCCCAATGTAACGGTGGTGAATTCAAGGGGCAAAAGGTTGGTACATTTGGGCGGATGGGTATTTTCAGTTTGCAGTTGAATAAGAATATGACCTGCGGTGAAGGCGGACTGATTATCACCAGCGACAAGAAGCTCTATTACCGGGCGTTTTCAGGCCACGATATGGGCTTGATTCGTGTAGAAGGTCGATTGACCACGCCAGAGCCTTACGCCATTAGTTGGGGCGATGGACGGCGAATGACCGAACTATGCGGCGCAGTCGCATCGGTTCAAATCAAGAAGCTGTCAAACATCTTAGCGAATATGAGGGCATCGAAAAAACGCATCAAAGCAATGCTTGAAGGCACTGCGGGTCTGGGTTTCCGTCGACTCAATGATGATGCCGGTGATACCGGTCCGTTCTTGATACTTGTTCTGGAACATGAAAATAAGGCTTTGTCGGCAGTTGAAAAGATGAAAGAGTCTGGTTTGCATAATGTCTTTCGGGTCGCAGAATATGGCTTGCATATCTATTACAATATTCCATCGCTGGTGGACAAGGTTCCACTTTCGCCTGCGGGAAATCCCTGGACATTGGCAGAAAACGCCGACAGCATATACGAATACAAAAAGGGTACATGCCCAAAGAGTGATGCCCTCTTTGCTCGCTCGATTCTGGTTCCGATTCCTTCAAAACTAACAAAGACTCAGAAAGAAGCTGGCATCGAAGTAATCAAAGCGGCAGTAGCTGAGTAGCGGGCATGTTCAAAAAATCAAAGGGCTTTTGCAGAACCGTACATAGATTGATAATATGGAAGACCGCATCCATTTGATAGGTAGGGGAATGTATCTTGCTTGTATACCGGTCTGTATTTTTTGAGATTAACAACAATATCGCCATCTGGGCAGTGTTGCTGGAGCTGTTCTGTCAGATTGCGATGGATATGTGGAAAGGCGAAGGAGAATGTCATCTGAGAGATATCTTACTATGTTAACTTTGTGGGCTTATTTTGCTCTTTTGATTAATCCTGTAGTTTCCGCGGAATATAAAAGGGATGTGCCCATTTATTTGGATTCCAGTCAGTCAATCGACAAGAGAGTTGAGGATTTGCTGTCGAGGATGACCTTGGAAGAAAAAATCGGACAACTGAATATGCCGGTTCTTGCCAGGAGATTAATTGGAAAAAATTGGGAGGCATCACTAAGATCGCATCGTAAAGAATATCCGAAAGAGTTAATTCAATACATAGTTGATGCATGTAGAAAATTCGTTGAAGGAAAATTTGAAGATGAGCCAGAATATTTGAATTTAGGTCCTGGTGGTGGTTTTTTTGCATTGCCAAATGATTTATTAGACAAAGGTCCTCGTCAACAGGCGGAATTTTTGAATGAACTTCAAAAAATAGCAACCCAACGAACGCGTTTGAAAATACCGCTCATACAAGTTGAAGAAGGCACACATGGTTTAAAAGCAACTGGCGCGACGATTTTCCCTGAAGGATTAGCATTAGGCAGTACTTGGAACTTGGATTTAATCGAAAGAATTTACTCCGCTGTTGCTAAAGAAGCAAGAGCCATAGGCGTTCATATGCTGTGTACGTTGGTTATAGAACCTAATCGAGACCCGAGGTTGGGAAGGAATTCTGAGGGTTACAGTGAAGACCCATACTTGTGCTCGCTCATTGCAGAATCCATCGTCAATGCAATGCAGGGAGAAGATTTATCTGCCACTGACAAAGTAGTAGCCGTGCTTTGTCATTATCCTGGTCAGAGTCAACCTGTCAGTGGGCTTGAGAGGGGTGCGATGGAGATTTCTGAAAGAATGTTAAGAGAAGTTTTTCTGCCTCCGTGGGTTGTCGGCATCAAAAAAGCTGGCGCTTTAGGAGTGATGGCAACGTATCCTGCGATTGATGGAATAGTCGCTCATGGTTCGGAAAAAATTTTGACAAAGATTTTAAGAGAAGAATTAGAATTCAAAGGGTTGGTATTCACTGAAGGAAGAGGTGTTGCTACTCTTCAATATGAAGGTATCGCTCAAACACAAAAAGAAGCAGGCAGATTAGCTATCATTGCCGGTGTTGATGTGGAGCAATCGTGGGAACATGCATATATGAACCCACTGAAAGAAA
>CAYGBH010000102.1:0-11535 GCA_964348055.1 uncultured Pirellulales bacterium | reverse complement strand
CCGAGGCGTAAATTTCCGCGACGATTTTAGCCCCTTTCAAGGCAAAAAACTGCGGCTGCAAAAGACCCTGAATTACTTAAGTATTTCCGTTACCATTCTTTTGCTTGCTATCGGATTGTATTTCCAAATTAGGGTTTTCAGTGTAAACGGGTTCAGGAGTAACTTGCGCGATAGATTTGCGAAAGCCTACTCGGCTGCTATGCCAGGCCAAAAGCTGTCGAACAAGACCAAGATCAGGGAGGCCGTTAGCAAACTCGATCGTTTACGAAGAGGTATCGAAAGTGAGAAAAAGGGACTTATTACAGATGAAGAATCCATATCGTCAAAGCTGACGCTGGTACTCAACGCGTTTAACAAATGCGCGGTCCAGACAAATTTGAATATAAAATCTATTTCCGTTACAGCCAGAGACATTGGCATAACAGGCGATACTTCCAATCGGAGAAATACGCTGGCGTTCTTCGATACGGTCCGTAAAAGTGGGCTGGAGATTTCAAAGGAGGCCTTTGGCGCAAAAGGTGCACGTGACACTTTCACAATAACAGTTGTGCCGAAGAAATAATCGGGGAAACGTTTTATGAAGGACATATATAAGAATCCAATTCTGTATTATATACTCGTTCCTGTTGTAGTCGCCCTATGGCCATTGCTGGTGTGGGCAGTCTACCTGCCCCAGGCGGAAGAAAGCTATAATAGCGAGGAGGCGCAATGTAAAAAAGGCGAACAGATAGTGCTGGACATTTTTAGCCTTGACCCTGACCGGGCAATTGATGCGAATGACGCGCCGACCGAATTTACCTATGCCGGCGCAGTCAACAGGACTGCCAGCTTGTGCAAAATACCACCCTCCAAGTACAAGCTTAGCTCAAGAATGATTACGAAGTCCGACAAGCAGAAAAGCCAAAGTGCCAACGTAGTTCTAAAAGAGATTGACATAGTCAGCTTTGGCAAATTTCTTTCGCTGATTCAAAAACGCTGGGCGAACCTGCAATGCAACCGGGTCAAGCTGACAAGGAAGGAAGGTTTGCCTGATGTGTGGGATGTGGACATAGAATTCAAGTATTACTATTAAGGCGAATACTTCATCCTCGGAACGTTTTTACAGCCCCCTATTCATTTTATCCGCAATTTGTCGTAAACCTATAATTTTATCTATCCTGCATAATTATCCTTTGTTAAAATACAACTCTGATAAAAGAAGGAAGATTCGTTATGGATAAACAGTTACTTCTAAAGCGATTATCCGGTAAAGCTATTGAGCAGGAGACGGTCGATGTCGAGTGATGAAACAAAAGCTCGGCAGCGCCGTTCACTGGTCTTGAGGGGAAGTGTCAGTTAAAAGAGGCTGAAGCAAATGTGTCCGCGAATCGGACCGCTCCAAACTTTTGGCATCCTGTACGCCATTAGTATACTGAGCCATTTTCTAATAGCCTGCTTGATAGCCAGACGCTTGGGGCTTCGGCACCGTGTTTGGATTGTTGTTAGTATCTGCTATATGGCCGGTATGACCATCGGGGCCAAGGCGCTATATGACATCCAGCACGCGCAATTTGACTTCCGGGCGCTATTCAGCACCAGTCACTATGTACAGGGAGGATTGTGGGGTGGGCTGCTGGCATATTTTATTCTGGCTGTGCCGCTGGTGTTTGTCTTAGCCAGGCGCAAACGCGCGGCCCTCGATCTGGCTGCGCTGTCGATCCCCATCCCTTGGATATTTGCCAAGCTGGCGTGCTTATTTAACGGCTGCTGCTATGGTCAGCCATGTTCTATGCCGTGGGCGGTCACATTCCCGGAAGAGGCCAGGGGCGCACCCGCGGGAATACCACTGCACCCGACGCAAATTTACGAAATCCTGGTTGTTCTATGCACTCTCGTAGTTTTCAAAGCACTGAAATACGAGCGATGGCAAGGAACGATGCTGCTATGGTTCTTGATTATCTATGGTCTCGGACGGGCAGCCACCGAGCTATGGAGGGACGACGTGGATCATCATATCTACATTGGGCCACTTACTTTGTCGCAACTCATCTGCTTAGCTGTGGCTGGTATTTCAATTTTCGTGCTGTACTTTTGGCGCCGCTTCTTTAGCCCCACCTCGCCGCGTGCCCACGCCTGATGTTATCCTGCCGTGTTCATTCTTTTTATTGAGCTTTGCATTATTAATAAAACATAGGATGACGTCCTCAAGCCTCTTTCGGGGTGCTGAGACGTTCCTTAAGAGTATGCAACGACAAACTGGACGAGGTAACAATAATATGCTAAATTGTCATTGCAGATGACTTTGATGCATCTAATTCAAAAGGTAGGAACGATAAACCGTGAAAACATCGAACAAAGAAGAAAATACCAAGCTCGATTTTATCCGACAGATTGTTGCCGAAGATTTAAGGACGAATAAATGGGGCGGGCGGGTAGTAACGCGATTTCCGCCTGAGCCGAACGGCTACCTTCACATCGGACATGCCAAGAGCATCTGTCTGAATTTCGGTATTGCAGCCGAGAACAAGGGGGGTGTCTGTCATCTGCGCTTTGACGATACCAATCCAACCAAGGAGGAAGGTGAATACGTTGAGGCAATCAAGGAAGATGTTCGCTGGCTGGGATGGGATTGGGCTGACCGGTTGTATTACGCATCGGACTACTTTGAGCAGATGTATGAATACGCTGTGCAGCTTATAAAAAAGGGCAAGGCGTACGTTTGCGACCTGACGACGAACCAGATAAGAGAGTATCGCGGGACACTGACTGAGCCGGGCAAAGACAGTCCATATCGCAGCCGCCCGGTTGAGGAGAATCTGGAACTGTTTGAGCGCATGCGGGCGGGTGAATTCCCGGACGGCTCGCGCACCCTGCGGGCGAAAATCGATATGACACATCCCAACCTGAATATGCGCGACCCGGTGATGTATCGAATCCTGCACGCAACGCATCACCGCACGGGTGATAAGTGGTGTATCTATCCGATGTATGACTGGGCTCACGGACTTGAAGATTCCATCGAAAGGATCACACATTCGATTTGTACGCTGGAATTCGAGAATCATCGGCCGTTGTATGACTGGTTCCTTGACCAGTTGGATATTTTCCATCCTCAGCAGATCGAGTTTGCCCGGCTGAATCTGACCTACACCGTGATGAGTAAGCGAAAGCTTCTGCAACTGGTGCAGGGGGCAAGGGTCAGCGGCTGGGACGACCCGCGGATGCCGACCATATGTGGGTTGCGGCGGCGCGGCTACTCGCCACAAGCTATTCGGGAATTCTGCAGGCGTATTGGCGTCAATAAGTTCAACAGTACCGTCGATATCGCACTATTGGAACACTGCCTGCGGGAAGACCTGAACAAGACCTCTGTGCGTGCAATGGCTGTCCTTCGGCCACTCAAGGTGGTTATCGACAATTATCCACAAAGCCAGGTTGAGGAACTCGAAGCGGTCAATAATCCGGAAGACCCGCGCGCCGGCACACGAAAGGTACCCTTCTCGCGAGAGCTTTACATCGAGCGGGATGATTTTAGGGAGGAGCCGCCGAAGAAGTTCTACCGGCTATCTCCCGGCCGAGAGGTTCGCCTGCGATACGCGTATTTTGTTACCTGCAAGAATGCGATTAAGAATGAAAACGGCCAGGTCGTCGAGCTGCATTGCACGTATGACCCCGCCACGCGAGGCGGTGACGCCCCAGACGGACGCAAGGTCAAGTCAACACTGCACTGGGTCTCGGCCGCTCACTCGCTCAAAGCAGAAGTGCGATTGTACGACCATTTATTCAGCAAGGAGAACCCGGACGATGTGCAGGAGGACGGGGATTTCAAGACTAACCTGAATCCATACTCGCTGAAAATATTATCTTCGTGCCGAATTGAACCGTCTTTAGGCGACGCAAAACCGCTTAGTCGATACCAATTCGAGAGGCTTGGCTATTTCTGTGTAGATCCCGACAGCTCCGGCGGCAAGCTGGTATTCAACCGCACCGTCTCGCTTCGTGACCCCTGGGCCAAGATACAAAAAGCGCAGAAGAAATAGCTAAAATGCGACTTACCCCCAACCAATTGTCAGCCAAACAACTCGGTGAATTTCTCTTCGATGTCAGGGTTTTCGCACAGCGTTTGGCCAACCAGAACCGCTCTTACGCCGACGGACATCAGCTTTTCGACGTCGGCCCGTGTTTTTATTCCGCTTTCGGCAACCAATTCATCTTTATTATCAAGAAGCTCCGCCAGTCGGCTGGTCGTATTTAAATCCACCTGCATTGTAGTCAGGTCACGATTATTGATTCCGAGCACGCTGTAACCTTTTTTAGGAAAGCCGACGAGGCTGCGGACCGTCATCAAGGTATCGGCCCGGTGCACTTCGAGAAGGACTGTTAAGGTCAGCTCGGCTGCAGCTATCATCAGGTCCATCAGTTCGCCGGGCTTTAGAGCTTCTGCTATTAACAATATCGCATCGGCACCGGCAGCGCGGGATTCGTACGCCTGCCAGAGGTCGATAATAAAATCCTTTCGCAGAATAGGCAAATCCACAGCTTCGTGTATCTGGCTTATGTATTCGAGCCGGCCTTGAAAATACTTCTCATCAGTAAGAACGCTGATTGCATCGGCACCACATTTGGCGTAGATTTGCGCAATTGCCACAGGGTCGAAGTCCTCGCGAATGACCCCGGCCGACGGCGAGGCCTTTTTGACCTCCGCGATAACGTTTATACCGCGACTGTTAGGCCTGGTGACGGCTTTGTAGAAGTTGCGGCACTTGGGCCTGGCGCGGACCTGTTCCTTAAGCTGCTCGAGACTCATTTGTGATTGCCGGTAGCTTACCTCGGCCCTTTTGTCAGCGATGATTTTATCTAATATGTTCTCCAATTTCGTTTATCCTGCGACCTTAACATAGCCCATACGAAGCTCGCTGAGCGTATTTGCCAGAACTGTTTCTTCCTCTTTGGTCAAATTGCCCTTGGTTTTCTCTTCGAGGGTCTCAAGCATATCGATATTGTATTTCGCCAGTGCCAGGTCCGGCTCTCTTTTTTCCTGACCCTCGACCTGCAGCAGGCCCAAGGCAAATAACGCCTGCGTAGTGAGCATACTCACCAGGGCGGCAAAATTACCTTTCGGTAAAGGACCGCGGCGCTTGCCTTCTTCCTTGATTTTTTTCTCGGCCGCCTCCTGTGCCGCTAATATTTCCTTCTCTTTTTGCGCTTCCTGTTTCCAATCCTCATCGATTATGATTTTCTTTTCCTCTTTCTTTTCTTCTTCAGCCATAATTTATAAGCCCCTGTAAATACCGCACTTCGATTATTTTCGATATTTTTTCATACTTCTATCGACATCCCGTTTCTGCTGGCGCTCGGCGATTGTGTGGCGTTTGTCGTATTGTCTTTTTCCTCTGGCCAGAGCCAGCTCTATTTTTGCTAGGCCTCTGTCGTTAAAATAAATCCGCAGAGGCACAAGGGTAAAGCCCCGCTGTTCAAGCTTTATTTTTATCCTGTGGATTTCGGCCTTGTGCAGCAACAGTCTTCTGTCTCTAACCGGCTCATGCGGAAAACTTCCTGCCTGTTGGTATTGAGCGATGGTTGCACCGACGAGCCAGCACTCGTCGTTCCGGATCCTTGCGTATGAACCGTTAATGTCGGCCTGAGCGTCCCGCAGCGATTTAACCTCGGTGCCCAGCAGCTCAAGGCCGGCCTCGAACTTCTCAACAAGTTCAAAGTTTCTGTACGCCTTTTTATTGACCGCCGCCGAGCCGTGTTTATCCTTGTCCTTGCGCGATTTTACTGCCATTTGCGCTATGATACCGGCAGGAGAGGATTCTTGCAAGACCAGGTTCCTCCGGTCTATATACGGCCGGGCGGTCTTCTGTTTCTGCCGGTCATTTTCTTGGCCGAATCACCCAGGTCCTTGCGCATTTCGTCAGCGAGAGCCAAAAGCCGTTCGACCACGTCCGGATGCTTGGCAGAGACATCGTGCCGCTCGCCTATATCTTTTTCCAGGTCAAATAGCGCCAGACCGATTTTAGCCTGCTCATACTTGACCGGTTGGCCGCCGGTGCCGCCCTTTCGACCGGCTAAGGTGCGGTAGCCGTGGGGCAGGTGCAGTTTCCACCTGCCGCTGCGAACCGCCTCGAGTGCAAAACTGCGATAGTAGAAGAACGCTTCGTGCGGACTCTTTGCTCCGGGCTTACCCGACATCAACGGCCAGATGTCTTTGCCATCAATGCGGTGAGCCGGCAATTTCGCTCCGGTTATCTTTGCGATGGTCGGCAGGATGTCCATTGTCGACGCCGGTTCGCTGCAGACAGTACCGGCGGGGATTTTGCCGGGCCAGCGCATAATAGTTGACTCGCGCTGGCCACCATCGAAAGTCGTACCCTTGCCCTCACGCAGCGGTCCGGCTGAGCCGGCATGGTCTCCATAGCTCAGCCACGGGCCATTATCAGAACTGAATATCACCAAAGTCTTTTTATCGATGCCCAATCGTTTCAGTGTTGAGAGTATCTGTCCCACCGACCAGTCGATTTCCATCATGACGTCGCCATACAGACCCTGTTCCGATTTGCCCTTAAATTTGTCGGAGACATGCAGCGGCACGTGTGCCATCGAATGGGGCAGATACAGAAAGAACGGCTGGTCTTTGTTTTTCTCAATGAACCTCACGGCATGCTCGGTATACCACGTGGTAAGCTGCGTCTGGTCAGGGTTGTATTCGATGACCCTTTCGCCCTCGATAAGCGGCAGGTCAGGATAGCGTTCCGGGCGCTCCGGGTGCTTGGGCCACATATCGTTCGAGTAAGGCAGGCCGAAGTAGTCGTCGAATCCGTGACGCGTGGGCAGAAACTTGAGATGATGGCCTAAGTGCCACTTACCGTAGCAGGCGGTGGCATAACCGAGGGGTTTTAGCACCTCAGCGATTGTCTGCTCGGCGCTGCTGATACCGATTTTCGCACTTGGGCCGATCACGTTCGGCAGGCTTACACGCTGTGGATAGCAGCCGGTCATCAGTGCTGCTCGCGACGGCGTGCATGACGGCGCACCAACATAGAAATCCGTGAACTTCATACCCTCGGCGGCCATCCGGTCAAGATTGGGTGTCTCGTATCCTTTGGCGCCAAAAACACCGACGTCGGCGTAGCCGACATCATCGCAGAATATGATAACAAAATTCGGCTTGTCCGCTGACGCTTTGTCTGAGGTCCGCAGAAAATCGCTGCACCCCGGCACCGCCAGCGCCGCCGTCAGGCCGGCTGTCTTTAAGAAATCACGTCTGTTCATTTTTCTCCTCTTCGTATCAATAATCATGTTCCTGTCCGGCCAAAAATAACTCCGCCGTTGGCGGACATTCCTTCATATAGTCTTTTTCTTCTGCAGTTCGCTCCACGGCCTGACGAAGCTGCGTTTCGCCCAGGCATTGTACATCGCAGTAAGTTCCCTGACAAGCTCCGGATACTTGTCCGCTAAGTTATTCAGTTCTGTGCGGTCAGCCTCGATGTCATACAGCTCCCACCGGCCGGGATATTTCGAGACAAGTTTCCACCTGCCTTTTCGGATGGCGCGGTTGCCTTCATGCTCCCAGTAGAGGGCTTGTCGTTCAATCGGTCTATTGTCAAAGGCCGGCAGCAGGCTTTTGCCCTCCATCGGTGTTATCTTGCGGCCTTTGTATCTGGAGGGATATTTTGCGTCCGCAACGTCGATGCATGTTGCCATAATATCGATGAGATGTCCGGGCTGATGGCGCAGCTCACCCGGCGCGTTTATGTGTGACGGCCAGTGAGCTATCAAGGGCGTGGCGATGCCGCCTTCGTGCACCCAGTGCTTGTACAGGCGGAAGGGGGTGTTGCTGGCGTTGGCCCATGGTCTGCCATAGGCGATGTATGTATCGGCCGGTCCGGGCATCACACCCTCACCGGTGCGCACCGGACGACCGTCACGCGTGACCTTCGGCTGCATATCCGGCTGCAGCTCGTTTTTGTCCATCGGTTTCAATGGTATTTCTTTCAACAGGTCCGGCTTGATTGGGCCTCGACTGCCGTACTCCTCGGCGCAGCCGCCGTTGTCGGCCAGGAAGAAAATCAGCGTGTTCTCGAAGCTACCGCTTTTCCTTAATTCCGAAACGATACGTCTGATGCCCTGGTCCAGGCAATCGACCATTGCTGCATATACTTCCATACGGCGCTGGTACCATTGTTTGTTCTCGGCCTGCTCCCAGGGCGGAACTGCCGAATCACGTGGAGTAATCTTCCACTCGCTCTTGACAATCCCGATTTTAATCATTCGCTCGTGTCTTTCGGCCCGCAGTGCATCCCAGCCCCGGGCGTATCGGCCTTTGTACTTGGCGATGTCTCTCGGCAGCGCATGCATCGGCCAGTGGGGCGCTGTGTAGGCGACATACATAAAGAACGGTTTATCCGAGTCGTGCTCACGAATGAATTTGACGGCGTTGTCGCTGATGGCATTGGTGTAATAAAAGTCATCGCTGTCAGGCGGTATCTGCGTATTATCACGAGTCAGGGAGCACGGGTCGTAGTAGCTGCCGGCGCCGTGAATAGTTCCGAAGAAGCGGTCGAACCCGCGCTGGCGCGGCCAGTTATATTTGGGACCATCCGGCCCACGGTGTCTGGTCACGTGCCACTTGCCGGACATGTACGTACTGTAACCGGCCTGTTTGAGCACCTCGGCGATGGTTACGCAGCGGTTGTTCAGGTCGCCGCGATAACCGTCATAACCTCTGTCATTCATCATGTGTCCGACGCCCGTCTGGTGCTGGTAGAGGCCGGTAATTAGTGAAGCCCTCGTCGGACAGCAGCGAGCAGTGTTGTAGAACTGTGTAAAGCGCAAGCCGCCGGCGGCAAGTCTATCCAGGTTGGGTGTGTGAATCTCACCACCATAGCAGCCGATGTCCGAATATCCCATATCGTCGGCCATAATCAGAATAATATTCGGTCGTTTGCCCTTGCCGGCGAGTGACTGAAACACGCTCGTGCATCCCGGCATCGTCAGTGCCGCCGCGGTCAGGCCCATTGTTTTTAGAAAGTCACGACGGATGTAACTGTCTGCATTCATATTTATTCACTCCTTATCAATAATATTTATGAGCGCTTCGGGCCCTTGCCTTTCTGCCAAGTAGGGAACCTGAAGCCGGTCTCTGTTTTCAACCGTTCGAGTTCGTCTTTCATTTGCTCGACGGCATCGGCACACCAGGGCTCAGCAATCAGATTGTTGAGCTCTTCAGGGTCATTTTTCATATCATACAGTTCGTCGGTCAATCCGTCAGCCAATGGATAGGTGACGTACTTCCATCGTTTTGTCCGCACGGCCAGCACAGTAGGTCTCTTGAATCTGCGGTCGGCTTCTTCAAAATATTCGTATAGAAAACTTTTTCGTCCCCGCTGACCTTTGAGGACATTGAGCCAGCTTCGTCCCTGCACCGTGGCAGGTATGGAGACCCCTGCCAGTTCGAGAAGGGTCGGCGCCAGGTCTATATTCAGAACCATCTCGTCACCCGTGCTCGCGGGTTTCACAAGACGTGGATATCTCATAAGCAGTGGAATACGTATGGACGGTTCATACGCAGCTCGCTTGTCCCACAACCCGCCATGTTCTCCGTGGAAATAACCATTGTCCGCAGCAAAGATAACGACAGTGCTGTCCAGGATATTCTTGTCTTCGAGTGCCTCAAGAACACGACCGAGGCTCTCATCCACGGCGACCAGGGCCTGCATGTAACCAAGAATCTGACTTTTCCACTGCCTGTCCATCTTTCTGCCCCATTCGGGTTTCGTGTCCAGATTATCGTTGGGGTTATGCTGCGATTTGATTTCAACATCCGAATAAAGATTCTCGTGCCGTTTGGCAGGTTTAAAAGGGGCATGCACGGCCTTGTGACTGAGGTAGAGCATGAAAGCTCTGCTATGCTTGCTCTTTAGAAATCGGACCGCGTAATTGGTCAATTCATCGGTAATGTATACTTCAGACCGGACAGTCTTTCCATCCACATTTAATTCGTTCTTATCATACCTGCCCTGCCCGCTAAAGCTTACCCATCGGTCAAATCCCGGCCGCGGCGAATCGGCCTTCGCCATATGCCATTTGCCAATGAATGCTGTTTCATAGCCTGCTTTACGCAGGAGTTGGGCGAATGTTGGAATAGAGGGATTCGGGTCTCTTCCGCTATTCGCAAAGACCTCGTGGGTATGTGCGTAACAGCCCGTCAGGAAACTTCCTCTCGAAGGACTGCACAGTGAAGTCGTTACAAATGCATTACTGAACATGACGCCTTCTTTGGCAAGACGGTCTATGTTCGGCGTTTTCAACCACGGGTGCCCGGCACAACTCATGGCATCGTAACGCTGGTCGTCTGTCAAAATGAAGACTATGTTGGGCCTACGAGCGGCTTGGGTACCCCCAACTACACACCCGGGCATTGTCAGCGCCGCCGCACCGAAGCCGGCAGCTTTCAAAAAACCTCGACGCGTGTAATCGTGTCCACTCATGTTTATTTTTCCTTATTCTCACTGTAACATGGGTTACGCCCTTGTGGTGCTTTGCTTCATTGAATCGAGGACGGCCTGAAGCTGGCGCCTGGCCGAAGCGGCTTGCGAACCTGCCGGATTCGGATTCTCCTCGAGTGTATCAGCAGCCACATCGTAAAGATTGCCAACCCGATTATGATCGCCAATGTCGTAGAGTTTCCATCGCTGGTCGCGTGCGAAACGATATAACGTCGAACCTGGGTCCCTCTGATACCAGCAAAATATCCAATCTCTGGGATTGCCCGTCTGACCACGAAGCTGAGGAAGGAAACTCCGCCCATCAATAGCTATATTCTCAGGAAGCGAAGCGCCGCCGGCATCTGCAAGGGTCGGGAGCAAATCGCTGAAATCCACGAGGTCTGCGGAGACCTTGCCCGCCGGGGTCGTACCTTTCCAATTTGCAACCAGGGCAACATGTGTGCCTGCATCGGTGGTTGAGCCTTTGCCTCCATCGATAGAGCTGCCATCGACCATTTCCGAGGTAATTCCCTTAGGCGTACCGTTGTCAGCGGTGAATAGAACGAGGGTATTCTCGCGCAGGCCGAGGTCGTCCAGTTTGCGGACGATGCGTCCTATGACTTTGTCCATATAAGCGACCATATCGCGGTAGTATTTCTGGTTCGTCACATTCTGTCCCCACTCGGGACTGTCCGGGGTGGGGCAAAAGGGGCTATGGGTCAGAGCCATAGGATAGTAAAGGAAAAACGGCCTGGAACTGCTGGACTTGTGGCGCTCTATGAAGTCATGTATATAGTCACAAAAAACATCAGGGCCATATTTGCCCTTGAGACCCCCACGGGGCCGGCCGTTCTGTATAATCTTCGGGTCCCGGTAGCGAGAGCCCTTGGGAGCATCGGCATCCTCCATATGCCAGAGGCAATACTCATCGAAGCCGGCATCGTAGGGGCCGGCAAAACCTCGACCTTTTAATTGCCACTTGCCCACGATGCACGTATCGTAGCCGGCGCTCTTCATTACATGGGCAAAGGTCCTCTCTGTGAAGTCGAACACACCAAACCTGACG